>NZ_JBFUDK010000008.1:0-238824 GCF_056404755.1 Sphingomonas sp. P2_B6 | reverse complement strand
CCTCGGCATCGCGCGCGGCGCGCTCGGCCTCGGCCAGCGCGGCATCGAGTTGGGGCGAGCGCGTCGCTGCCTCGGCGATGCGCGACTCGAGCTCTTTCGCTTCATCGGCCAGCCGGGCGATCGCCTCGGCCGCGTCACTGGCGAGTGAGCCTTCGCGTGCCCGGTCCTCGGTCAGCCGGGTACGACTGTCGCGCAGCTCGGCCAGGCGGCGTTCGGCCGCGGCATGTTCGGTGCGCAGCGCCGCGAGCCGGTGGCCCGCATCGCTCGCCCGGTCGCGCGCGCCCTGCGCTTCGGCTCGGGCC
Source organism: Sphingomonas sp. P2_B6 (assembly GCF_056404755.1). Lineage (NCBI taxonomy): Bacteria > Pseudomonadati > Pseudomonadota > Alphaproteobacteria > Sphingomonadales > Sphingomonadaceae > Sphingomonas > Sphingomonas sp. P2_B6. Next base: position 238,522 of record NZ_JBFUDK010000008.1, on the reverse strand, counting down.
GCGGCGAGCTTTTCCGTCGCGTCGGCCTGATAGGTCGCGGCGCCGCGCTGCGCCTCGGCCGCGTCGGCGACGCGCGTCCCCGCCGACGCAGCTTCCGCCTTGGCCGCATCCGCCGCCGACGAGGCGTCGCGCCAGCGCGCGAAGATCGTCCGTGCCTCGGCCACCCGGATCTGGTCGGAAAGCTGGCGATAGCGCTCGGCCTGGCGCGCCTGGCGTTTCAGCGCGGCGGCGCGTGCGTCCTGGTCGGCGATCACTTCGTCGAGCCGGGTCAGGTTGGCTTCGGTCGCGCGCAGCTTCTGTTCGGCATCCTTGCGGCGAACGTGCAGGCCGGCGATGCCCGCCGCCTCTTCCAGCATCGCGCGGCGCTCGGCCGGCTTGGCGGCGATCACCGCGCTGATCTTGCCCTGGCTGACCAGGGCCGGGCTGTGCGCGCCGGTCGCCGCGTCGGCGAACATCAGGGCGACGTCCTTGGCGCGCACATCGCGCCCGTCGATGCGATAGGCGGAGCCCGCCCCGCGCTCGATCCGGCGGACGACCTCGGTCTCCTCGCCGGTGATCTCGGTCAGGATCGAGACTTCGGCGAAGTCGCGCGCCGGCCGGGTCGAGGTACCGGCGAAGATGACGTCATCCATGCCCGCGCCGCGCAGCGACCGGGCCGAGGTCTCGCCCATCGTCCAGCGCAACGCCTCGAGCAGATTCGATTTGCCGCAGCCATTGGGCCCGACAATGCCGGTCAGCCCGGGTTCGATGCGCAAGTCAGCCGGGTCGACGAAGCTTTTGAAGCCAGTCAGCCTGAGCCGCTTGATCTGCACCGGGATGCCCCCGCCCCGCCGTTACAGCGCGCCCGCTGCCTTGAGCGACGGCTGAAGTCCCTTCCAGTCGGCCACGTTCGGCACGACATCGCCATTGACGATGAAGGTCGGCGTGCCCTGGATTTTGTATTGCTGGTTCGCCGCGTCGGTGTTCTTCGCGACTTCCTCCAGCATCTTCGGATCGGCCAGGCACTGGCGCGCCTTGGCGTCGGGCACGCCGCGCTGCTTCACGAAATCGAGATAGCCGTAGAATTGCGCGAGATAGGTTACCACCTGCGCCGGCGGCGCATTTTGCAACCGGGCCTGATCGGCCTCGGGGATCTTGTCGGTCTTGCCGATCAGCTGCTGCTGCGAGATCATCATCTGCTCGAGCATCGGGAAAAACTGATTGGGCTCGACGCAGTGGCCGAGCAGCATCGGGCCGATATCGGCCTCGGCATGGATCGGATAGTCGCGGAATTCATAGGAGAGCTTGCCCGAGGCGATCGGGCCGCTCTTCAAAGCGGGAAACCCTTCCGCGTCGAACGCCGCGCAATGCGGGCAGGTGCGCGAGCCATATTCGATCAGCTTCACCGCGGCATTGGGGTTGCCCATGCGATAGCCGCCCTCGGGCGTCTTCTCGACCACATCGGCCCAGGCCTTGCCGGCCGGCGCCGGAACGGCCGCGACAGGCGCGGCGGCGGGGGCGCTGCTGTTGCCGCCGGTCCCGCCCGAACCGCAGCCGGCGAGGATCAGGGCCGGCAGGACGGCATAGGCAATGCGGAATTTCATGGGGAGTCTCCGTTGTGAAATCTTGGATTATTTAGCGCCGACCGCGCGCAGGCTCTTCTCCAGCACGGCCCATTCGGTCGTGTCGACGGTCTTGCCGTTGACCTCGAACGCCGGCGTGCCGTGGATTTTCGCCCAGGAGGCATCGGTGTTCTTCACCACCACCGCCATCTCGGCGTCATTGGCCAGGCAGGCGGCGATCGTCGCGTCGGTCATGCCCCGCGACCGCACGATGTCGCTCAGCCCCGATCCGTCGGCCAGCGCCTGGAGCTGCGCCGGCTGCGGCCGGGTCGCCAGGCGCGCGGCATTGGTCGCCTCGAAGCGCGATCCGCGCGTGACCCAATCCTCCTGCGCGGCGAACATCGCATCGGTCGTCTCGAAGAAGCGCCGCTGCCCCGTGCACCGCGCGAGCAGCGCGGCGGTCAGGTCGAGCCGGTCGCGCACCGCGTTGCGCAGCTCGACGCTGGTCGATCCGGACTTCACCATCTGTCCGCGCAGGCCGGCCGCCGATTCGGCGATGAAATGGCCGCAATGCGGGCAGGTATAGCTGACATATTCGACCAGCTTCACCTTCGCGTTGGGATTGCCGATGACATAGCTGCCGTTCGCCGACTTCGTCACGGTGGCCCGCCAGTCGCGCGCCTGCGCCAGGACTACGGTTCCGAACCCGAGCAGCGCGATCAGCGCGAGCAACATGCGTAGATGCTTCATCATTCCTCCGGCTGGCCGACCACCGGCACCCCGCGTGTCGCGGCGACACCCGCCGCCAGCGCTTCGAGCACCGCCTTCAATTCAGGATCCGCAATGGTGCGCAGGCTCGCCCCCAGCTCGACCGGGATCGGCTTGAGCGACGGCGGCGCGGCGCGCGGGCGCGGTGCCGCGACATCGCCCTGGCGGATGTTCACTCGCGACACCGCGCCATAGCCGAAGAAGCGATTGACCCGCTCGACGATCTCCGGCGCGATATGCTGCATCATCGTGGCATGCGCGCCGCGCACGACCAGGTTGAGCGTGCCTTCCGTGCGCTGCCCTTGCGGGAACTTGATCGATTCGGGCGCCGAGACGCCAGCATAACGGCTGCCGACGATTTCCGGCCAGCGGCTGACGATCGCGCTCTGCACGAAGCCGAATTTGCGGAACGCGGCGCGCCCGACATCGGGCAGCAACTCGGAGACCGCGCGCGCACGGCCGCCGCGCGGCTTTTCCGCTTTGGGTTCGGGCCTGGGAGCGGGGACGCGCTTGCTCATTATCCTGTCCATGCCATAGCGATGCCGTGCCCRCCAAGCTTCCTTCCGACATCGCCGACATGCTGCTTGCCTGGTACGACCTGAACGCACGCCGTCTGCCCTGGCGCAGCCCGCCCGGAACGCCGCGCGCCGACCCCTATCGGGTGTGGCTATCCGAGATCATGCTGCAGCAGACGACGGTCGCCACGGTGCGCCCGCGCTTCGAGGAGTTCGTCGCGCGCTGGCCCGATGTCGAGTCGCTGGCCAGCGCGAGCGACGCCGACCTGATGGCGGCCTGGGCCGGGCTCGGCTATTATGCCCGCGCGCGCAACCTGATCGCCTGCGCTCGGGCCGTCGTCGCAGGGGGCGGCCGGTTTCCGGCCACGGAAGACGGCCTGCGCGGCCTCCCCGGTGTCGGCGCCTATACCGCCGCCGCGATCGCCGCCATCGCCTTCGGCGAACGCGCCGTGGTGGTCGACGCCAATGTCGCCCGCGTCGTCGCCCGCCTGTTCGCGATCAGCGCGCCCCTGCCCGGCGCCATGCCCGAAGTCCGCGCCGCCGCCGACTCGATCACGCCCGACGCCCGCGCCGGCGATTTCGCCCAGGCGATGATGGATCTCGGCTCGGCGATCTGCACCGCGCGCGGGCCCCGCTGCCTGATCTGCCCGCTTGCCCCCTCCTGCCGCGCCTTCGCTTCGGGCGAGCCGGAGCGTTTCCCGGACAAGAAGGCCAAGGCGACCAAGCCGCAACGCTATGGCACGATCTTCTGGGCCGAGCGCGACGGCCAGGTCCTGCTGGTGCGCCGCCCACCCAAGGGCCTGCTCGGCGGCATGCGCGCGCTCCCGACCGGACCCTGGTCCCCCGCCCCGCCCGGGTTGGAGGAACCGCCGATCGCCGCCGACTGGACGATGCGGAATGAGACGGTCGTTCATGTCTTCACGCATTTTCGCCTCGAACTCGCGCTTGCGGTCGCGCGGCTCCCGGCGCATTCGAGCAGCGGTGACAATTGGGGCGATTGGTGGCCGATAGCCGATATCGAATCGGCGGGGTTGCCAACCGTCTTCGCCAAGGCAGCGGACGCGATCAGGAGAGCGGCATGAGATTTCGGGCATTGGTATCCGGCAGCATATTGATCGCACTCCTGGCCGGCGGGGCCTTCGCCTATGAGGCGGCACCCCAGGCCCAGCTTGCCGCGCCGGCCAGCCAGTCCGCCCTTCCCGCCACGCAGGCGCTGTTCGATTCCTATGTCGCGACCGGCAAGATACCCGGCATCGTTGGCGCGTTCGGCGCGGGCGACCTGCCGACCGTGTTCGTCAGCGCGGGGAAGATCTCCGACGACCCGAGTGCCGCTGCGGCCGGCCCAGACAGCCTGTGGCGCGTCTATTCGATGACCAAGCCGATCACCGCCATGGCCGCGATGATCCTGCTCGAGGAAGGCAAGATCCGGCTCGACCAGCCGGTCAGCGACTTCATTCCCGCCTTCAAGACGATGCGTGTGCAGATCAGCCCGGATTCGCTCGCGAGCCGCCCCGCCGCCCGCCCGATCACCATCCGTAACCTGCTGACTCACACCGCCGGCCTTGGCTATTCGATCATCACCAAGGGGCCGCTGCTCGACGAATATAACCGGCTCGGCCTTACCCCCGGCGCGCTCAGCGTGTCGCTTGACCTCGCCGCGCGGAAAACCCGCCCGCCCACGCTCGAGGCCTTTGCCGATCGGGTCGCCGAGGCCCCGCTGATCGCCGACCCCGGCACGAAATGGAGCTATTCGATCGGGCTCGACGTGATGGGCCGGGTGATCGAAGTCGCGGGCGGCATGCCCTTCGACAGTTTCGTACAGAAACGCATCTTCGATCCGCTGAAGATGACCTCCAGCTACTGGACCGTCCCGCAAAGCGAGGTCGGGCGCTTCGCCACCAATTACATCTTCCAGCGCGAGGCGATGAAACAGCTCTCTGCCGGCCGCCCGGTCGACGTGTCGGGGGTCGACGAAAAGGCCCGCCTGCCGATCGATCCGGCGGCAAGCTCGGTCTGGCTCTCCCCGCCGAGCTGGCCTTATGGCGGCGCCGGGCTGGTCATGTCGGCGCGCGATTATGATCGCTTCCTCCACGCGCTGCAGGACGGCGGCACGCTTGACGGCGTGCGCGTGCTCAAGCCCGAGACCGCCGCGCTGCTGATGTCGAACCTGCTGCCCCCGGGCGTCACCTACACGCCGACCCCGGACGGCACCGGCCCCGCGCCGCTGACCGGCTATGGCGCCGGTGGCTCCGTCTACCTCGCGGACAAGCCCGGCGGCCCGGGCAAGGGCACCTATGGCTGGGGCGGCGCCGCCGGCACGACCGGCTGGGTCGATCCCGCGCGGCACATGCGCGGCACGATCATGGTCAATTATTTCCCGGCCGAGCAATGGCCAGTGCGCAGGGAAACCGTGGCCGCCCTGATGACCGATTTCGCCCGCTACAAATGAGCTTCATCCCATGATCGCACCAGGCTTCACCGGCGGCAGGCTCGACCGGGCCGATCCGCTTCGCCAGGACCCGGAGGCGCTCGCCGCCGCGACGGGCGACTGGCGCGCCCGATTGCTCGTGCTCAACGATTTCGAGCCCGAGCTGGACGGCGAGGGCCGGCTGGTCTGGACCAACCTGGCCGATGCGCCCGAGGGATCGGACCTGCTGCTGCTCGGCCTCGACAACGGCAAGCCCCATTTTGCCGCGCTGACCCCGGGCATGAAACCGCCCGCTGGCCGCCCGATGCGCATGTTCGGCCTGCTCGACCGCATCGCGCCGGGCGAGGCGGCAACCTATGCCGCCGCGCGCAGCCTGCTCGACTGGCACACGCGCCACCGCTTCTGCGCCAATTGCGGTACCCCGACCGAGATCTACCGCGCCGGCTGGGGCCGCAAATGCCCCCATTGCCATGCCGAGCATTTCCCCCGCGTCGACCCGGTGGTGATCATGATCGCCGAGCATGACGGCCGCGCGTTGCTCGGCCGCCAGCCCGGCTGGCCGGCGGGACGCTATTCGGCGCTGGCTGGCTTCCTGGAGCCGGGCGAATCGATCGAGGAAGCCGTCGCGCGCGAGACCCTGGAAGAAGCCGGCGTGCGCGTGACCGACATCCGCTACATCGCCAGCCAGCCATGGCCCTTCCCGTCCTCGCTGATGATCGCCTGTGTCGGCATGGCCGAGGACGATGCACTGACGATCGACAAGCACGAGCTGGAGGACGCGATCTGGGTGTCGCGCGCGGAAGTGCTCAGGGTGCTGGCCGGCGGCGAAGGCGCGTTCCTGCCGCCACCGCCTTATGCGATTGCGTTCACGCTGCTGACGGAGTGGGCGAACAGTTGATCCTCTCCGGCACGGGGAGGGTCAAGATTACCCCCGCGCCCGAGCCTGCCGGTACGTCCCCAGCACCCGCACCCATTTCGCATGGAAACCCAGCTCGGCCAGCGCATTGTCCAGCCCCGGGTCGCCCGGCTGCCTTGGACATCAGCATGGAATTCGGTCGCCGCAAAGGTGCCGCCGCGCTGATAGCTTTCCAGCTTGGTCATGTTGACGCCGTTGGTCGCAAAGCCGCCCATCGCCTTGTACAGCGCGGCGGGCATTTTCTTCACTTCGAAGATCAGCGTCGTCATGAACGGCCCGTCGCCGATCAGCGCATGGCCGGCGCGCGCCGGTGCCCTTCGAGCCTCGCCTGGGCCTAGTCGCGACCGGCGGATCAGTGTAGCCGGGGAGCAAGGGTCATCAGGTCGAGCGATGTGCTCGGGCCGACACCCGCGTCCCGGAGCGACCGACATACCGCGCAAACCCAATTACGACTTCGAGCGCCGCGAGCGCGAACGGGCCAAGGCGGCGGAATCCGCGAAGAAGTCGCAAGCCAAGGCGGACAAGCGAGCTGTCGAACAGGGAACGCCGGATGCGGTTGAATCAGGCGATCCGCAGATCGGTTGAAGCGACGATGGATATGTCCGATCCCACTCTCGCGCAGCTCGGCTGGCGGCCCTTCTTCAACGAACAGTGCTCCGCCGGGCAGGGCCACCAATACCAGCCTGTGCGCGTCATGTCGGTTCATCGCGGAAGGGTCACCGTTTCGGGCGAAGGGTTCGAGGACTCGATCTCGTCCAGCCTTCCTGCGCGCGGGGAAGCGGAGGACCGGCCCACCGTCGGCGACTGGTTGTTGATCGACCGAAGCACCCGAAGCCTTGTGCGCATCCTCGATCGGACAAGCCTGTTCAAAAGGCCCACTCCCGGCGATGACCGCCGGGTCCAGCTCATCGCCGCGAATGTGGACACGCTTTTTATCGTCACGTCCTGCAACCAGGACTTCAACCTTGCACGTATCGAACGCTATCTCGTGCTCGCGCGCGAGGCAGGCGTGCGCCCGGTGGTCGTCCTCACCAAGGCCGACCTGTCGCCTGCTCCCGAGCGCCGGGTCGAAGCGGCGCGCGCACTCCAATCGGGTTTGCGGGTGGAACTGGTTGACGGGCGCGATCCGACGAGCGCCGCCCGCCTCGCGCGGTATTGTGGTCTGGGTGAGACTGTCGCGTTGGTCGGGTCGTCCGGCGTCGGCAAGTCGACGCTCGTAAACACCCTGAGGGGATCGGACAGCATCGCGACGCAGGCGGTCCGCGAGGAGGACGGCAAGGGCCGGCACACGACGACCGTCCGCGAGATGCATCGCCTCGCCGGTGGCGCGGACGAAGGCGGCTGGCTCGTGGACACGCCCGGCATGCGAGAGCTTCTGATGTCCGACGTGGCCACCGGCGTGACCGAGGTCTTCGACGACGTCACGGCGGTGGCGCTCGGGTGCCGGTTCTCGAACTGCGTCCATGGCGACGAACCCGGATGCGCCATCCACGCCGCCATGGCGGGAGGAAATCTCGATGTCGCCCGCGTCGAACGGTGGCGTAAGCTCGCCCGGGAAGATGCAGCGAACAGCGATGCGGCGGCAGTTCGCCGCTCCCGCCCTGGGAAGACCGGAAACAGGAAATGACGACCGGCTGATCTTTACCCGCTCGCAGGATCGATACGAACGAATGTCAGGTCGGGGCGGACTCGGTCGCTCATGAATGGCCAGCTTGGCGCCGCCCGGACTCTTCACGCGAAGGCGCGACAGGCGTCCAACGGCCACTTCCCGCCGTCCCGAGCCGCGACAGGCCGCTAAATGCTACCCCCGCGCCCGCGCCTGCCGGTACGTGCCCAGCACCCGCACCCATTTCGCATGGAAACCCAGCTCGGCCAGCGCATTGTCCAGCCCCGGGTCGCCCGGCTTGCCCTCGACATCGGCATAGAATTCGGTCGCCGCGAAGGTGCCGCCGCGCTGATAGCTTTCCAGCTTGGTCATGTTGACGCCGTTGGTCGCAAAGCCGCCCATCGCCTTGTACAGCGCGGCGGGCACGTTCTTCACTTCGAAGATCAGCGTCGTCATGAACGGCCCGTCGCCGATCGGCGCATGGCCGGCGCGCGCCAGCACCAGGAAGCGCGTCGTGTTGTGGTCGGCATCGGCAATGCCGTCGCACAGCACGTCCAGGCCATAGATCGGGGCGGCCATCGGCGGCGCGAGCGCGGCCAGATGGGGGTCGCGCTTCTCCGCCACCAGCGCCGCGGCGCCCGCGGTATCGGGATAGGCGATCGGCACGATGTTCCGCTCGCGCAGCCAGTGGCGGCACTGGCCAAGCGCCTGGGGATGGCTCGTCGCCTCGCGCACATCCTCCAGCCTGCCCGATCCCATCAGCGCATAGTGAATCGGCAGGAAATGCTCGCCGGTGATGACCAGGCCCGATTCGGGCAGCAGGAAATGCATGTCGGCGACGCGGCCGTGCAGCGAATTCTCGATGGGGATGATCGCGCAATCGGCCCGGCCGTCACGCACCGCGTCGATCGCGTCGGCGAAGTCGAAACAGGGCAAGGGCAGGCCGTCGGGAAAGGCCTGCAGGGCCGCGATATGGGAATTGGCGCCGGGGGCGCCCTGGAAAGCGACGGCGCGTTCGGGGTGCGCCGCGGCTTCCTCGATCATGCGCGCAACGATGGGCCGCGCGGGGGCTGCGAAATTGTCCATGGAGCGGCGCGCTTACCGGCGCGTTTGTTCTTGCACAAGCGCGGCTTGCGGTGACGCTCCACCGAATCTAAAGGGAGCCGACTTTCCGACAGGGGCAACTTGGCAATGGACAATCGGACGAACACGATCGCGGGCTGGGTGCTCGGCGCATGCGGCGTGGCGCTGGGGCTTTCGATCGTGGGCGGCATGGTGTTCCAGCCGCATCATCTCGAGAAGATGGGCTACCCGATCGAGGGTGTCGCCGAAGAGGGCGCGGAGGGCGGTGGCGCCGCCGCCGTGCCGATCGCGACGCTGATGGCGACCGCGGATCCGGCCAAGGGCGCCGAGGTGTTCAAGAAGTGCGCCGCCTGCCACACGATCAACCAGGGCGGCCCGAACGGGGTTGGCCCGAATCTCTACGCCACGCTCGGCGAAGGCATTGCCGAGGGCAAGGGCGGCTTCGCCTTCTCCGACGCGCTCAAGGCCAAGGGCGGCAAGTGGGATTTCGAGGCGATGAACACCTGGCTGACCAGCCCGCGCGCTTTCGCCTCGGGCACCAAGATGACCTTTGCCGGCCTCGGCAACCCGCAGGACCGCGCGAATGTGATCGCCTATCTCAACCAGCAGGGCTCGAACCTGCCGCTGCCGGCGGCACCCGCCGCGGGTGCCGCMGCCGCCCCGGCCGAAGGCGCGGACGCCAATGCCGTCGCCCCGGCCGCCGCGAACCTCTCGGAAGGCGCCGCGCCGGCCACCGGCGCGCCGTCGGTCGACCCGAACGCCGCGGTCCAGGCCGAAAAGAAGAAATAACCCGCTTCCCCGGCGACGGCCGGGAGATCGGTTACGAAAAAGGCCGCGCCGGGGGGCGCGGCCTTTTTTTGTTATTTGCCGGAAGCTTCGATCAGACGAAGACGGTGCGCAAAAACCCATCCGTTCGTCCTGAGTAGCGGCTGAGCTCGTCGAAGACGCGTATCGAAGGACCGTTGGAGCACGTAACGCCTGCCCTTCGATACGCCATTTCGACAAGCTCAATGGCTACTCAGGGCGAACGGAGGTCAGATTCAGGGCTCGCCGCGCCAGCCCCGCCTCACTCCGCCTCGTCCGCGGGCTCCTGATAGAAGTCCTGCACCACCTTCCACGCCTCTTCCGCCGTCTCGACGAAGGTGAAGATGTTCAGGTCGCGCGCGGAAATCACGCCTTCCTCGACCAGCGCCTCGAAATTCACCACGCGGTTCCAGAAGTCGCGGCCGAACAGCAGGACGGGGATCGGCTTGATCTTGCCGGTCTGGATCAGCGTCAGCAGCTCGAACAGCTCGTCGAACGTGCCGAATCCGCCCGGGAAGGCGGCGAGCGCGCGGGCGTGGAGCAGGAAATGCATCTTCCTCAGCGCGAAATAGTGGAACTGCATGCTCAGCGACGGCGTCACATAGGGGTTCGGCGCCTGCTCGTGCGGCAGCACGATGTTGAGCCCGATCGATTCGTGGCCGGCCTCCGCCGCGCCGCGATTCGCCGCTTCCATGATCGAGGGGCCGCCGCCCGAGCAGACCACGAAGTGGCGCTTGCCTTCCTCGTCGCGCGGGCAGGCGCTGGCGAGCTGGGCGAGTTCATAGGCGACGTCGTAATATTTCGACTTGGCGACCAGGCTCTTCGCGATGCGGATCGCGTCCTCGCCCTGGGCCAGCTCGAGCAGCGCCCGTGCCTTGGCCGGCTCGGGGATGCGCGCGGAGCCGTACATCACGAAGGTGGAGGCGATGTTCGCCTCGGCCAGGATCAGCTCGGGCTTGAGCAGTTCGAGCTGGAAGCGGACGGGCCGCAGATCCTCGCGCAGCAGGAAATCCATGTCCTGGAAGGCGAGGCGATAGGCCGGATTTTCGGTCTGGGGGGTGCTGATCCCGGCATTGGCGGTTTCGGCATCCTGGCGAGCGCGCGGAAAGACCCGCGACGGTACATGTGTCTCTGTCATTTGATCAGGCCCTAGCGGAAAAACGCCCGAAGATGAAGCTTAGCGGCAGAAACGCGCGCGGTCGTCTTCGAGATGCAGATGGTTGGCGTGCGCCGCGTTGTAATCCGGGCTCAGCACCGTGCCGAAGCGTTTGCAGGCGGAGCCGCGGATCACCTGCAGGAAGTCGCGGACGCGCGGGTCGTCCGATCGCCAGCCGTTCAGCACCGTGATGCGCCGCCCGTCCTGCAGCACGAAGCCGGAGATATCGACCGCATTGGCGATGGCATGGCCCGACAGCTGCGCGGCATTGGCGGGGGAGCCGACCACGTTGCGGCAGGCATAGCTGCCCATGCTCTCGACCCGCACCAGGTCGCTGCCCAGGATCTGCCGCGCGGCGGGCGCGACCGCGTTGCGCGTCCAGCCGATGAAGGTCCGCGCGAGGCCGCAGCGCATGCCCTTCAGATTGGTCACCGGCACGCCGATGTCGATCAGCTGCACCGCGCCGATCACCTGGCACCCCCCGCCGAAATCGCGGTCGGGCAAGGGGCTGAAGCGCACCTCCTCGCGCGACAGATCGGCGAAGCACGCCTGAGTCTCGCGCGAGGTCGGCAGGTCGAGCGTCACTGGCCGCGCGCCCACCGGCCGCGGCGGCGGCGGACGATCGTCCCCGCGCCCGCACCCGGTCAGCGTCAGGCTTATCGCGATTATCGCTGTCATACGCCCGCGTCGGACCGCGCTACGGGTTTCTCCAGCTACACCCTGCGCCCAAAGCGCCAGGCAGAATATTGGATGCACCATATCGACAAACTCCGCACCGCCGCGCCGAGGATTATAGCGCTGGCCCGCGGAGGCAATGCAACGCCTGTCGGCATGCGGCGACCCGGTACTTACGGGTGTCCCGGCGCGCTCGCTTGCCGCAGCGCAGCAGAATGAAGATTGACGTAGCGGCGTAAATCGCTAGGGCCGTCAACGGGCCACGCGGTCCCAACGCCGCGCGTGCTCTCTGTAAGGAGAGACTACATGACTGAATACCTTGCGCCTCCGGCGACGAAGCCGACGCGTCCTTATTTCTCTTCCGGTCCCTGCGCTAAGCCGCCGGGCTGGACCCCCGAAAAGCTCCAGACGGAAGTGCTCGGCCGGTCACACCGTTCGAAGCTCGGCAAGACGCGCCTGCAATACGCGATCGACCTGATGCGCGAGATGCTGCAGCTCCCCGACACGCACCGCATCGGCATCGTCCCCGGCTCCGACACCGGCGCGTTCGAGATGGCGATGTGGACGATGCTGGGCGCGAAGCCGGTAACGGCGCTCGCCTGGGAAAGCTTCGGTGAGGGCTGGGTCACCGATGCGGTCAAGCAGCTCGGGCTCGATCCGACCATCCTCCGCGCCGATTACGGCCAGCTTCCCGACCTGACCCAGGTCGACTGGTCGAACGACGTGCTGTTCACCTGGAACGGCACCACCTCGGGCGTGCGCGTCCCGAACGGCGGCTGGATCCCGGACGACCGCGAGGGCCTGAGCTTCGCCGACGCCACCAGCGCGGTGTTCGCTTACGATATCCCGTGGGACAAGATCGATGTCGCGACCTTCTCCTGGCAGAAGGTGCTGGGCGGCGAGGGTGGCCACGGCGTGCTGATCCTCGGCCCGCGCGCGGTCGAGCGGCTGGAAAGCTACACGCCTAAATGGCCGCTGCCCAAGGTGTTCCGCCTCGCCTCCAAGGGCAAGCTGACCGAAGGCGTGTTCAAGGGCGAGACGATCAACACCCCGTCGATGCTCGCCGTCGAGGACGCGATCTTCGCGCTCGAATGGGCCAAGGGTCTTGGCGGGCTGCAGGGCCTTATCGCCCGCAGCGACACCAATGCCGCCGCGCTCGACAGGATCGTCGCCGATCGCCCCTGGCTAGGCCATCTCGCGCTGGACGAGGCCTCGCGGTCGAAGACCAGCGTGTGCCTGACGGTCGAGGGTGCCGACGAAGCGCTGATCAAGAAGCTCGCCGGCCTGCTCGAAGCCGAGCATGCCGCCTATGACATTGCGGGTTACCGCGATGCCCCGGCGGGCCTGCGCATCTGGTGCGGCGCGACCGTCGACGCCGCCGATATCGAAGCGCTCGGTCCCTGGCTCGACTGGGCCTACGCCTCGGTCACCGTCGTCGCCTGACCTTCTTGTGTCCCCGCGAAGGCGGGGACCCAGTCTGGGCTCCCGCCTTCGCGGGAGCACAACCTTCCTGCGATCATGAAAGGCATCACCATGCCCAAAGTCCTCATTTCCGACAAAATGGATCCCAAGGCCGCCCAGATCTTCCGCGAGCGCGGGGTCGAGGTCGACGAGATCACCGGCAAGACGCCCGACGAGCTGAAGGCGATCATCGGCCAGTATGACGGCCTCGCCATCCGCAGCTCGACCAAGGTGACCAAGGATATCCTGGCCCATGCGACCAACCTGAAGGTCGTCGGCCGCGCCGGCATCGGCGTCGACAATGTCGATATCCCGGCGGCCTCCGCCCAAGGCGTGGTCGTGATGAACACCCCGTTCGGCAACTCCATCACCACCGCCGAGCATGCGATCGCGCTGATGTTCGCGCTCGCCCGCCAGCTGCCCGAGGCCGATGCCTCGACCCAGGCGGGCAAGTGGGAGAAGAACCGCTTCATGGGCGTCGAGCTGACCTCGAAGACGCTCGGCCTGATCGGCGCCGGCAATATCGGCTCGATCGTCGCCGATCGCGCCCGCGGCCTGAAGATGAAAGTGATCGCCTATGATCCCTTCCTCACCCCCGAGCGCGCAATCGAGACCGGCGTCGAAAAGGTCACGCTCGAGGACTTGCTCGCCCGTGCCGACTTCATCACGCTGCACACCCCGTTGACCGACCAGACCCGCAACATCCTGTCGGCCGAGAATCTCGCCAAGACCAAGAAGGGCGTGCGCATCATCAACTGTGCGCGCGGCGGGCTGATCGACGAGGTCGCGCTGAAGGCCGGGCTCGATTCGGGCCACATCGCCGGCGCCGCGCTCGACGTGTTCGTGACCGAACCGGCGACCGATTCGCCGCTGTTCGGCACGGCTAACTTCGTCTCCACCCCGCATCTCGGCGCTTCCACCTCGGAAGCCCAGGTCAATGTCGCGATCCAGGTCGCCGAGCAGATGGCCGATTATCTCGTCTCAGGCGGCGTCACCAACGCGCTCAACGTGCCGAGCCTGTCGGCCGAGGAAGCACCGAAGCTGAAGCCCTATATGGCGCTGGCGGAGAAGCTCGGCTCGCTGATCGGCCAGCTCGCGCACGGCGCGCTGTCGGGCATCAACATCGAGGTCGAGGGTGCCGCCGCTGCGCTCAACCAGAAGCCGATCACCAGTGCGGTGCTCGCCGGGCTGATGCGCGTGCATTCGGACACGGTGAACATGGTCAACGCGCCGTTCCTCGCCAAGGAACGCGGCATCGACGTGCGTGAGGTCCGTCACGACCGCGAGGGCGATTACCACACGCTGCTGCGCGTGACGGTGAAGACCGACGCCGGCGACCGCTCGGTCGCGGGCACCTTGTTCGGCGACGCCGCGCCCCGCCTGGTCGAGCTGTTCGGCATCAAGGTCGAGGCCGATCTGGTCGGGCACATGCTCTATGTCGTCAATGAAGACGCGCCCGGTTTCATCGGCCGGCTCGGCTCGCTGCTCGGCGAGGAAGGCGTCAACATCGGCACCTTCCATCTCGGCCGCCGTTCGGCCGGGGGCGAAGCGGTGCTGCTGCTCTCGGTCGACGAGCCGGTGACGCCCGAGCTGATCGCCAAGGTCCGCGCGCTGGCCGGCGTGAAGACCGTCATGGGGCTGTCGTTCTGAACCAAAACCTCCCCGTTCGTCCCGAGCCTGTCGAAGGACTGTTCTTTCTTCCCCGGAAGGAAGTACAGGGCTTCGACAAGCTCAGCCCGAACGGGCGTTTTGGATCTCTTTCCCGGCCATGACTCATGCCCTGCTCCCCGAAGGTTTCCGCGACCGGCTGCCCCCGTTCGGCGATGCCGCCGCGCGTCTCGAAGCGGCGGTGCTCGGAGCGGCCTATGCGCACGGCTATGAGCGGGCCGACCCCGCCCTGGCCGAGTTCGAGGCAGGCTTGGCTGGCCGACTGAAGGCGGCACGCGCGCAGGACGCGGTACGCTTCGTCGATCCGGTATCGCAGGCGACGCTCGCCATCCGGCCAGACATGACCGCGCAGATCGGCCGAATCGCCGCGACGCGCATGGGGCATCATCCGCGCCCGGTGCGCCTGTCCTATGCCGGGCCGGTGCTGAAGCTCCGCGCCTCGCAGCTCAGCCCGGAGCGCGAGCTGCGCCAGATCGGCTGCGAGCTGATCGGTCTCGACACCGTTGCCGCCGCGAAGGAAATCGTCGGCGTCGCGGTCGAAGCGCTCGAAGCGGCCGGCGTGCGCGGCATTTCGATCGATTTCACGCTGCCCGATCTCGTCCCGATCCTGGCGGATGGTCCGCTGCCGGTCGAACCCTGGCTGATCGAGCAGCTCCGCGACCGGCTCGACGCGAAGGACGCCGGCGGCGTTGCCGAGATCGCGCCTGCCTATCTTCCACTGATCGAAGCGGCCGGTCCGTTCGAGACGGCGCATGACCGGCTGTGCGCCTTCGATGTCGGCGGCGCACTGCGCTCGCGGCTCGATGGGCTGTGGCAGATCGCCTCGGGGCTCAAGGGCCGGACCGCGCTGACGCTCGACCCGACCGAGCGGCACGGCTTCGAATATCAGACCTGGCTCGGTTTCTCGATCTTTGCCGATGGCGTGCGCGGCGAGATCGGGCGCGGCGGCAGCTACACCATCGTCCATGAGGACGGCGCCGAAGAAGCCGCGACCGGTTTCTCGCTCTATGCCGATGCGATCGTCGCGGCCGGGCTGGCCGATGTCGACCGGCGGCGCCTGTTCGTGCCGCTGGATACCGACCCCGCCGTCCCGGCCGCGATGCGGGCGCAAGGCTGGGTCACCGTCGCCGCGCTCGAAGCAGGCGATACGCCCGAGGCACAGCTCTGCACGCATATTTTGGTGGAAGGCGCGGCGCGCTCGCTCTAGGCGCCGCACCGTCCCGATCGAAGGAACTCAGTTTTGGCAAATGTCGCAGTAATCGGCGCCCAATGGGGCGATGAGGGCAAGGGCAAGATCGTCGACTGGCTCGCCGAGCGCGCCGACATGGTCGTGCGCTTCCAGGGCGGTCACAATGCCGGCCACACGCTGGTCGTCGGCGAAAAGGTCTACAAGCTGTCGCTGCTGCCTTCGGGCATCGTGCGCGGCACGCCTTCGGTGATCGGCAATGGCGTGGTGCTCGATCCCTGGGCGCTCAAGGCGGAGGTCGAAAAGTTGGCCGGCCAGGGCGTGACGATCACCCCCGAGACATTGATGATCGCCGACAATTGCGCGCTGATCCTGCCCTTCCACCGCGATCTCGACTCGCTGCGCGAGGATGCCAGCGGCGCGGGCAAGATCGGCACCACGCGGCGCGGCATCGGCCCGGCCTATGAGGACAAGGTCGGTCGCCGAGCGATCCGCGTGTGCGACCTCGCGCATCTCGACGCGCTCGATTCGCAGCTCGACCGGCTGACCGCGCATCACGACGCGCTCCGCGCCGGTTTCGGCGAGCCGCCGATCGACCGCGCCGCGCTGGTCGAGGAGCTGCGCGCGATCGCCGATTTCGTGCTGTCCTTCGCCAGGCCGGCCTGGCGCGACCTCAACCAGGCGCGTGCGCGCGGTCGCCGCATCCTGTTCGAAGGCGCGCAGGGCGTGCTGCTCGACGTCGATCACGGCACCTATCCCTTCGTTACCTCGTCCAACACCATTTCGGGCACGGCAGCCGGCGGGTCGGGCCTCGGGCCGAGCGCGGTCGGTTTCGTGCTGGGCATCGCCAAGGCCTATACGACGCGCGTCGGCTCCGGCCCCTTCCCGACCGAGCTCGAGGACGCCACCGGCGAGCGGCTGGGCGAGCGTGGGCATGAATTCGGCACCGTCACCGGGCGCAAGCGCCGCTGCGGCTGGTTCGACTCCGTTCTGGTGCGGCAATCGGCCGCGGTCGGCGGCATCACCGGCATCGCGCTGACCAAGATCGACGTGCTCGACGGCTTTGACGAAGTGAAGATCTGCGTCGGTTACAAACTGCGTGGCGAGACGCTCGACTATTTCCCCTCGCATGCCGCCGATCAGGCAGCCGTCGAGCCGATCTACGAGACGATGCCGGGCTGGCAGGAATCGACCGCCGGCGCGCGGAGCTGGGCCGATCTGCCCGCCCAGGCAATCAAATATATCCGCCGCATCGAGGAGTTGATCCATTGCCCGGTGGCACTGGTGTCGACCAGCCCCGAGCGCGAGGACACCATCCTCGTGCGGGATCCCTTCGCGGATTGATCGGCAAGGACCGGGCGCTCAGCGCCCGGTCTGGGCCCGGTGCAGCAGTTTCTGGTCGGCCAGGACGAGCGCGACCATCGCCTCAACCACCGGTGCGCCGCGGATACCGACACAGGGGTCATGGCGGCCCCTGGTCATGATCTCGGTCGCTTCGCCGCTACGGGTGATGGTTTCGACCGGCGTCAGGATCGAGCTGGTCGGCTTGAACGCGACGCGGACGCGGATCGGCTGGCCTGTGGCGATGCCGCCGGCAATGCCACCTGCGTGATTCGCCAGGAATTCGGGCCCGTCGGCACCCGGCCGCATGGCATCCGCATTCTCTTCGCCGCGCAGCGTTGCCGCTTCGAAGCCGTCACCGATCTCGATACCCTTCACGGCGTTGATGCTCATACAGGCCGAAGCGAGTTCCGCGTCGAGCTTGGCGTAGAGCGGGGCACCCCAGCCGGCGGGCACGCCGGTCGCCTCGCACGCGATGACTGCGCCGAGCGACGAGCCCGCCTTGCGCGCGCCGTCGACCAGCGCCTCCCAGCGCGCAGCCGCTTGGGCATCGGGGCAGAAGAATGGATTCGCGTCGATCTGGTCGGGATCGAAATTGGCCGGATCGATCCGGTCGCCGCCGATCGCCTCGACCCAGGCGCGGATGCGCACCTCGGGGATGACCAGCCGCGCGACAGCACCCGCTGCCACCCGTGAAGCGGTTTCGCGGGCGGAGGACCGCCCGCCGCCGCGATAGTCGCGAAAGCCGTATTTGGCGTCATAGGCATAATCGGCATGGCCTGGGCGATAGGCCTCAGCGACCTCCGAATAGTCCTTGGAGCGCTGGTCGACATTCTCGATCATCAGGCTGATCGGCGTGCCGGTCGTCTTCCCTTCGAACACGCCGGACAGGATGCGGACCTGGTCGGGCTCCTGCCGCTGCGTGGTAAAGCGCGAGGTACCGGGGCGGCGCTTGTCGAGGAACGGCTGGAGATCGGCTTCTGAGATGATCAGCCCGGGCGGGCAGCCATCAACGACGGCGCCAATGGCCGGGCCATGCGACTCGCCCCAGGTGGTGAAGCGGAAGACGTGACCGAAGCTGTTGAGACTCATTAACCCTCTCCCTGAAGGGGAGAGGGAGGGGCCCGCCGCGAAGCGGTGGGAGGGTGAGGGGCTGTTTCTTGTGCAGCTTCCGCAATCATCGCCACCACACCTTCGATATTTTGCATCACATCATTGTTCCAGAACCGTCTTACCCGATAGCCTTCGGCCTCAATGATCGCCGTGCGTCGCGCATCATAAGCCTCAGCTTCAGGCCCGACATGGGTTTCGCCATCCAGCTCGATCACTAGCCGGGCCTCGGCACAGAAGAAATCGACGATGTAGGAATCGAACCAGACCTGTTGCCGGAACTTCAACCCGGCAACCTGGCGGCCGCGAAGCTGCTTCCAAAGCCGTTTTTCCGGCTCTGTCGGCTCACGCCGCAATTGCCGCTGGCGCTCCAAAGCTTCTTTGCCCGGTGGCCGTTTCATCCCCTCACCCTCCCATGCTCCGCATGGGCCCCTCCCTCTCCCCTGCAGGGAGAGGGGTTCTAGACCAGCGCGATATCGGGCGCGTCTTCGGCCTTCATGCCGATCGCGTGATAGCCGGCATCGACATGATGCACCTCGCCCGTCACGCCGCTCGCCAGATCGCTGAGCAGGTACAGGCCGGCGCCGCCGACATCCTCGATCGTCACGTTGCGCTTGAGCGGCGAGTTCAGCTCGTTCCACTTCAGGATCAGGCGAAAATCGCCGATGCCCGAGGCGGCAAGCGTCTTGATCGGCCCTGCCGAGATCGCGTTGACGCGGATATTGTCGCGGCCGAGATCGACCGCGAGATATTGCACGCTCGTCTCCAGCGCCGCCTTGGCCACACCCATGACGTTATAATGCGGGATGACCTTTTCCGCGCCGTAATAGCTGAGCGTCAGCAGCGACCCGCCATCGGGCATCATTGCCGCCGCGCGCTGCGCCACCGCGACGAAGCTGTAGACCGAGATGTTCATGGTCGTCAGGAAATTGTCGAGGCTGGTGTCCATGAACCGGCCACGCAGCTCGTTCTTGTCGGAAAAGCCGATCGCGTGGACGACGAAGTCGATCGTCGGCCACACCTTCGCCAGGTCCTCGAACGCCGTGTCGAGCGCTGTCATGTCGGAGACGTCGCAGTCGATCAGCAGGGTCGAGCCGAGCTGCTCGGCAAGCGGCCTTGCCCGCTTTTCGAGCGCTTCACCCTGATAGGAGAAGGCGAGCTCAGCACCCGCTTCGCTGAGCTTCTTGGCGATTCCCCAGGCGAGCGACCGATCATTGGCCAGGCCCATGATCAATCCGCGTTTGCCCTGCATCAATCCCGTCACGCTGCTGCCGCCTCCTGTTTGTTGCTGCCGCCGAGGTCCTCTACTCCCTCATCATCGGATTCCGCCAGTGCCGCGTTCAATTCGGCGCCAACGACCAGACCGAGCCCGACGAAGAAGAAGAAGATAAGCGCGATCATCACGCCTGCCAGGCTGCCATAGGTAAGATCGTAGCTGCCGAGCAATCCGAGGATGAGCGGCAGGAGCGCGGTGACCAGCAGCCACCACGCCGCGGTGAACAATGCGCCCGGCCATTTCGGGCATTTGCTCTCGCGATATTTGCGCGGGGTGAGCGAGTAGAACACCATGTAGAGCGCCGCGAACAGCGCGAGGCCCGGGGCGAGCCGGCTGAACGACACGATCGTGGCAGCATCCGCCGCGAAGGGCAGCACGCGCAGGATGAACTGTTCGACCGCGAGCAGCATGATCTGGAAGGCGAAGGCGACCAGGATCAGGATCATCGCGGTGAGGATCAGGCCGATCGACCAGAGCCGATACTGCCAGAAGGGCCGGATCGATTTCACGCCGTACGCGCGGCGGAGGATATCGCGAATCGTCTCGATGAAGCTCGCCGTGGTCCACAGGCCGACGATCGCGCCGAACCAGAGCAGCGAACCAGAGCGCGCCGTGAGCACATCGGTGATCGGCGTCTGCAACACCTGCGCGACGCCGGGCGGGACGGTGCGCAGGAACGCCTCGACCGCGTGAAGGCCCTCGCCCGTCTGCCCGAACAGCCGCGCAACGGCGGCCGCGACGATGAAGAAGGGGAAGAGCGTGACCAGCGACAGATAGGCGAGATTGCCGGCATGAACGAAGCCGTCGCTATAGACGCCGACAAAGACGCGCTTGAGCACCTCGCGGGCGTAGCTGCCCGGCCGCATAAAGGCCATGCGCCGGCTGAGCCTGGTCTGCCCTTCACCCGGCCTCTTGCGGCGTTCCTCGGGCGATTGGGGCGAAACTTCCTGCATCGGGCGATTAAACGCCCATGGCCGCGCGCGGGTTGCTCTTGTCGCGATCCTTCCATCCCTCGACGAACTCGGTCAGTGCCTCATCCTTGGCGGGAAGATCGACCATCAGGGTCACCAGCTGATCGCCGCGCGTGCCGCCTTTCTTGTGGAAGCCGCGCCCGCGCAGGCGGAGCACCTTGCCCGAGGTGGAACCGGCCGGAACCGTCAGCATCACGGCGCCCTCCACGGTCGGCACACGCACCGACGCGCCGAGCACGGCTTCGGACAGGGTGATCGGCAGGTCGAGCCGCACGTCATCGCCATCGCGGGTAAAGAAGCGATGCGGCTGGACGCTGATCGTGACGATCCCGTCGCCGGCGCCGCCCGGCCCGGGCTGGCCCTTGCCGGCAAGGCGCATCTGGAAGCCGCTTTCCAGGCCGGCGGGCAGCTTGAGATCGATCGTCTTGCCGTCCGCCAGCGTGATACGCTGAGCGGCGAGCGTCGCGGCATCCGTGAAGGAGACGTTGAGCTTGTAGGCGACATTGGCGCCCTTGGGCTGGGGCTTGCGGCCGAAACCGCCAAAGCCGCCGCCGAAACCGCCGCCGCCGCGCCCGCCGAACATGCCCTCGAAGATATCGCTGATATCCGGCCCGTCGGCCTCGAACGGTGATCCGCCGCCCGGTGCCGGGCGGAAGCCGGCCTGGCCGCCGCCGAAGCCGAAGGGCGAGGCGGGATTGCCGTCGCCGTCGATCTCGCCGCGATCGAACCGGGCGCGCTTGTCCTTGTCGGTCAGCAGGTCATAGGCATTGGTGACCTGGCTGAATCGCTCGGTCGCCTGTTTATTGTCCTTGTTGCGATCGGGATGGAGCTCCTTTGCGAGCTTCCGATACGCCTTCTTGATGTCGGCCTCGCTGGCGGTGCGCGGCACGCCAAGCGTTGCATATGGATCGGCCACTTTTGCCCTCTGTTTCTATTCTGCCATCTATTTGGGGGATCGATGCCGGAAGCGCAAACCCCCGAACGTCAAGCAACCACCTCAAGCACCGGCGCGACGTCGACCGATACGTTCATCTTCTGTGCGCCGGAGCCCAGCACCACGCCATCGATCGGTGCGATCTCGCCGTAATCGCGGCCGATCGCCATGATGATATGGTCGCCCGCCATCCAGATGCCGTTGGTCGGATCGACCCCGACCCAGCCCAGATCCGGCCCGCACCACAGCAGCACCCAGGCATGAGTCGCATCGGCACCGACCAGCCGCGGCTGGCCCGGCGGCGGGATGGTACGGATATAGCCCGAGGCATAGGCGGCGGGCAGGCCCGCGGCGCGCAGCCCGG
Source organism: Sphingomonas sp. P2_B6 (assembly GCF_056404755.1). Classification (NCBI taxonomy): domain Bacteria; kingdom Pseudomonadati; phylum Pseudomonadota; class Alphaproteobacteria; order Sphingomonadales; family Sphingomonadaceae; genus Sphingomonas; species Sphingomonas sp. P2_B6. The sequence continues at coordinate 216,719 of NZ_JBFUDK010000008.1, read as the reverse complement.
TGATCATGATCTGCGCGAAATCCTGGCAGACGCCACCGCGCTTCACAAAGGCTTCGTGCGGGACGGTGTCGACCAAGGTCGCCTCGGGATCGAAATCGAACTCGTTCTGGATGCGCCGCGCGAGGGCGATAGCGGCCTCGAGCGACGGGCGGTCGGGGTCCAGATCCTGCGCGCACCAGTCGGCGATGTCGCGGTCGAGCGGGATCAGCGGCGAGGGGAAGAGATAATTGGCAGGCCCGGCGGGCGAGGCATCGCGGCTGGCGCGCGCGGCGATCGCGACCTGGGCCAGGGTCGGGTCGCTGTCCGACGGCATCGGCACCTGCCGGTCGACCAGGATGCGCGACACGCTTTCGATGACGAGATGGCGCACCGGCTCCTCGACCACCAGCCGCATGACATTGGCTAGCCCGGCCTCGGCACGCGCCGGCGCGGTGCGGCCCGAAGGGCTGATCGACAGGCGATAGTCGCGCAGTTCCTGGCCCGACCAGTGGATCGGCTTCAGCCGCAGGTTGCAGCGCGCGAACTTGACCGAGGCGCCGTAATCGAAGCGCGTCACGTGACGGATATCGTAGATCATGCCAGCGTCAGCCCGCCGGCCCTTAGCGGCTCCGCGCCCTGCAGGAAGTAGCGCCGCGCGACCGCGTCCGACAGCGCGAACAGCCGCCGTTCGAGATCGCCCAATATGGTCTCGTCCAGGGTCGCCGCGGTCGCCGTGGAGACGATCGAGACCAGCACCGTGGCGACCGCCTGTTGCGGCTCGTCCATGCCGTCGTCGCCAAGCACCGGCAGCGCGCGCATATGCTCGCAGATGCGATCGACCTGGAACGCGAGCGAGCGCGGATTGCCCGGGTCGAGCGCCACCAGATCGACCACCGGCACCCGGGCGATGCCGGTCAGATACCGCTGGCGGTAGCTGATCTGGCTGTCGGCGAGATCGAGCAGAGTCGACAGATCGTCGACCGTCCCATTGGCCATGCCGAACATGCGCACCGCGCGCGTCACGGTCAGCGCGCGTTCGAGCCGACGCCCGAGGTCGTGGAAGCGCCACGCCGCGGTCCGCCCCATATGCTCGGCCGACAGGCCGGACAGTGCGGCGTAGCGGCGCTGGAGCGTCCCCGCCTTGTCGAGCATGCCGCCCTTGGTCGGGAAGGGCGCGTCGAGCAGTTTCACCATGTCCGCGGCCAGCCGGTCGCGCGAGCCGCGCCCGATACCGCGGGCGAGCCGGTTGATGGCGCGCACGCTGTGCCAAGCGCCTTCGCCCGATTCCATCGCGGTACGGGCAAACAAGGTCAGGTCGGCGCGGCGCAGGCTCGCCGGGTGCGGTGCGGCCCCGATATTGACCGCCATGCCGACCAGCCGCCCGACCGTATCCGGCCCCAGCGCGGCGCCGGCATCGGCATCGATCGAATTGCCCAGCATGACGCGAATCACGCCGAGCAGCGCCTCGCCGCGTTCGAGATAGCGGCCGAGCCAGAAAAAATTGTCGGCGACGCGGCTCGGCAGGGTGCCGGGGTTGCGGCGGACGTGAATCGAATCGCTCGGCGGCAGCAGCGAGACCGGGGCGACCGGCTCCGGGCCGTGGATCGCGACATCGGCCGACCAATTGCCCTCGCCCATCACCGAAGCGCGGGGATCTTTGTGCTCGCCGATCCGCGCGAAGCCGCCCGGCATTATCGCCCAGCTGCCATCCGCCCCCCGCGCCGCGAAGACGCGCAAGGTAAAGGGCCGTGCGGCGAGGCCGTCATCGCTGACGACCGGCATGGTCGACAGGTGCACGATCTCCTGCCCGACATAGTCCTGAGGGCGCCTGCCCATATCGTCGAGCAGTGCAGCGCGCGCGGCACCGGTGATCTCCGCGCCGGGGCGAGGCATGATGCCTTCCAGCCCGAGCGGCTGGACGCCAAAGGCCGGACCGACCAGCAGCTGATCGAGATCCTCGATCACGCGCGCGCGCTCCTTGTCCTGTCCGCACCACCAGGTGGCGATATTGGGAAGGAGCAGATCCCGGCCAGTAAGCCGGGTCGCGAGCATCGGCAGGAAGGCGGCAAAGGCCGCGGATTCGAGCACGCCCGCGCCGGGTACGTTCGAGATGACGACATTGCCCGCCGCCATCGCGTCGATCAGCCCGGGCACGCCGATGCTCGAATGCGAATCGAAGGCGAGCGGATCGAGCAGCCGCGGATCGAGCCGGTTCCAGATCGCATCGACTCGCTTCAACCCGCCGATGGTGCGGACATAGAGCTTGTCCTCGAGCGCGGCGAGATCGGCACCCTCGACCAGCAACAGCCCGAGATAGCGGGCGAGATGCGCCTGTTCGGCATAGCTCGGATTGTAGCGGCCGGGGGTCAGCAGGCCGATGCGCGGGTCCGAGCGGCGACAGGCAGCGGCGAGGCCATCGCGATAGGCAGCGAAGAAGGGCGCGTGGCGCTTGACGTTCAGCCGGCCCTGCAACCCGCCCAGGGTGCGCGAGATCGCCAGCCGGTTTTCCAGCGCATAGCCGGCGCCGGCGGGCGCGCGCAGATGATCGGCCAGCACGCGCCATTCGCCGGTCGGCCCGCGGCCGAGATCGATCGCGATGAAATGGAGGTGATGCCCGCCCGGCGGCACCAGCCCCGCCATCGGCCGCAGGAAGAAGGGGCTGCCCGCGACCAGCGCGGCGGGGATCAGCCCGCGCTCGACCAGCTTCGCGTCGCCATAGAGATCGGCGAGGATCGTCTCGAGCAGTTCGGCGCGCTGGGCGACACCGGCCTCAATCCCGGCCCATTCATCGGCCTCGATCAGCAGCGGGACGGGGGACAGCGGCCAGGCGCGCTCCTCGCTCTCGCCGATGATGCGAAAGCCGGTGCCGATATCGGCGGCGTGGCGCTGCACCCGGTCCCGCGCCTGGGCGAGGTCGTCGCCGGCGACGGCGGCCAGTTCCTCGAACATCGCGGTCCAGGCCGGGTCGCCCTGGCCCGCGCAGAGCACATCGCCCGCCTTCTCCCGGGCGCAATAATCAGCGACCCAGCGCAATGCGTGGATCGATGGATCGAGCAGAGAGGGCGCTGCGAGCGTGGCCATGGCGATTTGAGGCGTTCCCCTAGAACCCGACGACTCGACCACAATCCCTTCGCGCGTGCAACAAGGATCAGAGATCGGGCAGCACCTGATCGGCAAATCCCCAACCCGCGAGTTCGCGCGAATTGGCGCGTTCGAGCAACTCGGCGCCATCGCGCACGCCCCAGCGATGGGCATTCTCGATGTCGCGCAGCTCGGTCCAGGTGACGGGCGCGGCGACCGGCGCGCCGGACCGCGCCCTTGCAACATAAGGCAGGACCGCGGTCGAGCCGCGCTGGTTGCGCAGATAGTCGAGGAAGATGCGGCCCTTGCGCTTGGCCTTCGCCATGTTGGCGACATAGCGTTCCGGCTCGGCCTCGGCGAGCGCGCGGCAGAAGCGTTCGGCGAAGTCCTTCACCGCCGGCCATTCGGCCTGGGGCTTCAACGGCACCACGACATGCACGCCCTTGCCGCCCGACAGCATCGCGAAGCTGACCAGCCCGATTTCGGCGAGCTGGTTCTTGATGTCCTCCGCGGCCTTCTTGACCACATCGAAGCCGAGTTCCTCGTCGGGATCGAGATCGAACACCATGCGGTCGGGCTGTTCGAGCGTTGCGACCGACGATCCCCAGCCATGGAACTCGATCGTGCCCATCTGCACGCACATCACCAGGCCATCGACGTCGTCGATATAGAGATAGTCCTCGACCGACCCGTCCTTCTCGCGGATCGGCACTTGATGGACATGCTCGCCAAAGGTGCCGGCATCGTGCTTCTGGAAGAAGCAGCGCTTGGCGCGACCCTGGGGACAGCGCACCAGGCTGATCGGCCGATTGGCCGCCCAAGGGAGCACGGCGGGCGCAAGGCGCGCGTAATAATCGGCGAGATCGCCCTTGGTGACGTCCGAATCGGGGAAGATCAGCCGGTCACGGCTGCTGACCTTCACATGCACCTCCGGGACCGGCGTGGCATCGACGGGGATCGGCTTCTCCGCGACGACATCCTTGGCCGCCTTGTCCTCACGCAGGCCGAGGAAGCTGGAGTGGCGCAGCACGCCATCGGGCGTGGTCTCGGCAAAGGCGATCTCGGCGACCAGCTTCGGTTCGACCCAATGCGCGCCGCGCACGGCAGCACGGGGCGCCTGCACGGTCGGCTCCTTGCGTTCGAGCTTGGCGAGCTTCGCGCTCAGGTCCAGCATCGTGTCGGTGTCGAACCCGGTGCCGACCTTGCCGGCATAGGTGAATCCGTCAGGTCCGTTGAGGCCGAGCAGCAGCGCGCGGAAGCCGCGCGACTTGTCGGACGGCGTCCAGCCGACGATCACGAATTCCTGGCGCCTGATGCACTTCACCTTGAGCCAGTTCTTGCTGCGCTGGCCGCGATAGGGCGCATCGGCCAGCTTCGAGATGATGCCTTCATAGCCTTCGCGGCACATCGTCTCGAACAATTGCTCGCCCGAGCCGAGGATGTGCTCGGCGAATTGCAGGCGAGCGTCGGTGCCCTGGATCAGGGGGCGCAGGCGTTCCTTGCGCTGGATGTTGGGCAGGGCGGCGATATCCTCGCCGTCCAATTCGAGCAGGTCGAAGGCGAACAGGGTCATGTCACCGCCCTTGGCGATCGCGTCCTGCAGGGTGGAGAAGTTCGGCTTGCCGTCCTTGAAGGCGACCACTTCCCCGTCGATCAGCGCGTTGCCGAGGTTCAGGGTCGCCGCGGCTTCGGCGATGCCGGGGAATTTCTCGGTCCAGTCGAGGCCGGAGCGGCTGTAGATCTTCACCTTCGTGCCGGCGATCGCGAGCAGCACGCGGTAGCCGTCGTACTTCACCTCGTGCAGCCAGCGACTGCCGGTGGGGACGCTGTCGACCAAAGTGGCGAGCTGGAAATCGCGGAAGGCTGGCAAGGTGCCGGAAGCCGGCTTGCCACCGGCGGCGCGTTTGGGACGGCCCCCTCCACCAGCTTCGCTGGTCCCCCTCCCCCGCTTCGCGGGGGAGGATTTGGGTTTGGCGCCTTCGGCGATCTCGACCATGGTTCGGCCGGTCGCGACGCTGGTGAGGGCGGTTTCCACGAGCGTGTCGGTGCCGCCTGCTTCCGCATCGTCGATCTTGCGCAGCAGCCAGTTCTCGCTCTTTTCCTTGCCGCGCGGCTTCAGGCGGATCAGCAGCCATTCGCCTTTCATGCGCTCGCCATCGAGCACGAAATGGAGGTGGCCTTTCTCCAAGTCCTTGGCGCTCTTGCCCTTGATCGGGGACCAGGTGCCGCGATCCCACAGCATCACCGTACCGCCGCCATATTGCCCTTTTGGGATGGTGCCCTCGAAGGTGGCGTAGGACAACGGATGATCCTCGGTACGGACGGCGAGGCGTTTCTCGTTCGGGTCGAGGCTGGGGCCGCGGGTGACGGCCCAGCTCTTCAGGACGCCGTCGATCTCGAGCCGGAAATCCCAGTGGAGGCGCGAGGCGTCGTGCTTCTGCACCATGAAGCTGTTGCCATGGCCGGGCGCGAGCGTGCCCGCCGGTTCCGCGGTCTGCGCGAAATCACGCTTGGCGTTGTACAGCGCCAGCGGGTCGGTCGCGCGTACCATCAATTGTGCTCCCGCGAAGGCGGGAGCCCAGTCTGGACCCCCGCCTTCGCGGGGGTACAAAGGTCGGCGCTATGCACGTTTCTTCGCCGCCGGTTTCTTTGCGGGCGCGGCAGTTGCTTTCTTCACTGCGGGCTTCTTGCTGGCTGCGGCCGGCTTCGACGAAGGCGACGCACCCGGCCGTTCCATCGACTTCTTGAGCGCGGCCATCAGGTCGACCACATTCGAGCCCGAGCGGCCGGACGGCTCGTCGCTGGTGTCTTCCAGGATCTTGCGGCCCTTGGCCTTGCGCTTGCGCTCGATCAGGCCTTTCAGCGCCTCGACATAATGATCGTGGAAATCCTTCGGATCGAACGCGCCGGTCTTCTTTTCGATCAGCGCCTCGGCCAGTTCGAGCAGATCCTCGTCGGGTTTCGAATCGGGAATGTCGCGGAAATATCCCTGCGCCTTGTTGACCTCGTCCGCGTAGCGCAGCGTCTCCAGCACCATGCCGCGCCCGCAGGGTTTGAGGCTCACGACATATTCGCGGCCACGCATGGCGAGCTGGCCGAGCCCGACCTTCTTCGTCCGTCGGAGCGCCTCGCGCAGCACGATGAACGCTTCCTCGGCGAGATCGTCAGCCGGGACCACGAAATAGGGCTTTTCGTAATAGAGCACGTCGATCTCGCTCGCATCGACGAACTGGGTGAGTTCCAGCGTCTTCTTCGATTCGAGCTTCACGGCGTCGATCTCGTCCTGTTCGAGCAGGACGAACTCGCCCTTCTCGTACTCGAAGCCCTTCATGATCTCGTCAGTGTCGACCGGGCCGATGCCGGTGACGACCTTTTCATAATGGATCGGCTTGCCGCTCGGCTCGTGGATCTGCTTGAAACTGACCTGCGCGCCGGACTTGGTCGCGGTGTAGATCTCGACCGGAATCGAGACGAGCGCGAGCCTGATCTGTCCCTGCCAATAGGCGCGTGCGGCCATTTTCCGGTTCCTTTGTTGCCCCGATTGCCTTGGGGGCGATTCAATCCCTGGGGGACGGTTCCGTTCCTCGACACCCGTCCGTGGCGGCCGTAAAGCGCGACCATGGTACAGGATCCCTTCCAACTGTTCGACCTCTGGTATGCCGAGGCACGCGAAACCGAGCCGAACGATTCGAACGCGATGGCGCTGGCCACCGCAGACGCGGAGGGCCGTCCTTCCGTGCGCATGGTGCTGCTCAAGGGGCATGGGCCCGACGGCTTCGTCTTCTACACCAACCGCGAGAGCCGCAAAGCCGCGGACATCGCCGCCAATCCGCAGGCCGCCCTGCTGTTCCACTGGAAGTCGCGGCGCCGGCAGATCCGCATCGAGGGCACGCTGAGCCCTGTGAGCGACGCCGAATCCGACGCCTATTTCGCCAGCCGGCACCGCGATTCGCAGCTCGGCGCCTGGGCGTCCGACCAGTCGCGCTGGCTCGATTCCCGCGCGACCTTCGAGGCGCGGTTCGCCGAGGTGCAGGCGCGCTTCGAGGGCGGCCCGGTGCCGCGGCCGCCGCATTGGGGCGGGTACCGGCTGAGCCCGGACCGGATCGAATTCTGGCAGGACCGCGCGCACCGGCTTCACGAGCGCCGCCTGTTCGTGCGTGACGGAGATGGCTGGAGCGAAGGGCTGCTGTTCCCATGACCGAGGACCAGCGCCGCGCCATTCCCTATGTCGTGCGCGCCGCCCTCGCCAGCGTGGCGATGGCATTGTTCCTGCTCGGGCTGAAGGGCTTTGCGGCCTGGCATACCGGATCGGTCGCGATGCTCGGGTCGCTGGCCGATACCGCGCTCGACCTGCTCGCCTCGCTCGTCACGCTCTACGGCGTCCGGCTCGCCGCGACGCCGGCCGATCACGACCATCGTTTCGGCCATGGCAAGGCGGAGGCGCTGGCCGCGCTGTTCCAGGTCATGCTGATCACGGCGTCGGCGGCGGGCATCGCCTGGCGTGCGATCATGGCGTTCAGCGAGACCGATCCGACGCGCGATGCCGAGTTCGGCATCGGCGTGTCGGTGATCGCGATCGTCGCGACCATGATGCTGCTGGTCTATCAGCGCAGCATCATCCGGCGCACCGGATCGGTCGCGATCATGGCCGACAATATGCATTACCAGTCCGACGTCCTGCTCAACGGATCGGTCATCGTCGCGCTGGTGCTCGACCAGTATCTCGGCTGGAGCGGCGCGGATCCGCTGTTCGGCATCGTCATCGCCGCCTGGCTGGCGTTCGGCGCGTTTCGCGCGTCGAGCAACGCGATCGACCAGCTGATGGACAAGGAATGGCCCGAGGAGGAGCGCGCGCGCTTTATCGAAGCAGCGGCACAGCATCCCGAGCTGCGCGGCATCCATGATTTCCGCACCCGCCGGTCGGGCAGCCACGACTTCGCGCAGTTCCACATGTATGTGGCGCCCGAGATGACGATCGCCGACGCGCATGTCGTGATGGATGCGGTCGAGGCGAAGATCCGCAAGCAATTCCCCAAGGTCGAGGTGCTGATCCATCTCGATCCCGATGGGCATGTCGACACCGACAATCCGCTGATCGAGGCGGACGTCACCCCCCATTGGTTCGGGAAGCGCATATGAGGATTCCGTTCGTCCAGATCGACGCGTTCGCCGCCAATCCGTTCGAGGGCAATCCCGCGGCGGTGATGCCGCTGAGCAGCTGGCTGGACGATGCGACGCTGCAGGCGATCGCGGCGGAGAACAACCTGGCCGAGACCGCCTTCATCCTGCCCGACACGAGCGGAGCGGCGGATTTCGAGCTGCGCTGGTTCACGCCGACGGTCGAGGTCGCCCTGTGCGGCCATGCGACGCTGGCGAGCGGGCATTTCGTGCTGTCGAGCGATTCGACGATCGACAGGGTGACGTTCCGCACGCGCACATCGGGCGTGCTCGAGGTCGCGCGCGCCGGCGACGGATATGAGCTGGCGCTGCCGGCCTGGGCACCCGAGCCCGGGCCGCTGCCGGAGATCGTCGCGGCGCTGGGACTGGACGGCACCGTCGAGACCTTGTGGCGGACGGGGGGATATGCCCTGATCGTACTGGAGAACGAGACGCAGATACGCGCGCTGAAACCCGATTTCCGCAAGCTCGCGGCCGAAGGCGATGTACTGACCATCGCGACCGCGCCGGGCGACGAGACCGACGTGGTCAGCCGCGTGTTCGCGCCCGGCGCGGGCATCGACGAGGATCCGGTGACGGGCTCCGCCCATGCCGTGTCGGTGCCCTATTGGGCGACGCGACTGGGCCGCGACAGCTTCACTGCCTTCCAGGCGAGCGCGCGCGGCGGCCGGCTGGCCTGCCGGCTCGATGGCGACCGGGTGATCCTGGGCGGGACGTGCGTGACGGTGATCGAGGGGACGTTCTTCCTCTAGGTCCATGGCGTCCGGGAAGTAATATGCCACTATTCTGGGTGCCATGAAGCGTATTGGTACGCGCGGCGCTTGGACGAAACAGTCATCACCGGGGTCGATCCCGCACTCCGCGCAACTATTCGGGCATTTTTGCCAGCCAACGTCGACCCGAAAATTCCGAAGCCTCTTCTCGGCTGGACGCCTCGTGTTGGACGCGATCATTCCTTGAGTTGGATATCTCCAACGATAATAGGCCATGACGCGCAAAATATAGCCTGCGTCGCGCGGGCTTTTACTTATCGAATTATGAGAATTGGTCAGATATAGCCTGACTTTTACTTGCCCGACCCGGTTCGCCTGAATCATCGTCATTCCCCGCAGCCCGCCACCCGGCGGACCGATCGCAAAGGGTAGGGGATGATCCTCCCAGCTTGAATCGAAGCGTCTCGTCGTCCCCGATTGACCCGCCTGGGCAGGGATCGGCCAGCCCTTTACCGGGCCTGGTCCGTCGCAAGCTGCCGGGCGCACAACCCCTGAGGGTGCCAGTCGTGAGTCAGGGTGGTGGGCGGCTGGCCGGCATCGTGGAGGATCAGCGCGAAGCCCTGGCGTGGCGCGGTTCCGATGGCCATCAGCAGCATCGGCGGCCCCGCCTTGATCGTCAGGCTGTTGCCGGGACCGCGAGCGATCCGAAGACCGTCCGGCGTCTCGAGGCAGGTATCGCCGCTGACCGCGTAAAAGGCCTCCGGACCGGAATGCGTGTGGAGGGGGGCGGTCGCGCCGGGAACGAAGATCGAGCGGAGATATTCGGCCGCATAGGTCGAGGCCGGCTCCACCGCGAGCGGGCCGATTTCGGCAACATGCCTGCCTCCTCTGGGCCGCCACCCGGCATGCTCAAGGGTGAAGAGCCAGGTCGATCCGAACGCCTCGACGACGACGCTCGTTGCGATGGCGGCCTTTTCGGCGGCCTGTTTCGAGGGAAACCGGTCGAGTAGCCAGAAGGTCTGTCCGGCCGGAAGAGCGGGGAGTTCCTTGCGGGCGAGCAGGCAGGCCGGGCCCGGTTCCTCGGCCGCGCCACATTGACGCGTGGTCGCCTGGCTCCATGCGGGCGAAGACCATGCCAGAGCGGCCAGCAGGGCCAGACGAACGAGCGTGTTCCGCATGGCGTTCCTCATCGAGATCCGGTTGCGAGCATGTCTGCTTTTGGGGTGCGCCTCAAGCGTCGCGAAGAGTGACGCCCCGGGGGCCGAGCCGCCCAGGACCAAAAATCACTCTGACCCCTTTTCCGCGGCGGCGGTGGTGCCGGGCAGGGGCGCGCCCCGCGCGTAGAGAAGGGGAAAGACGGCCTCCAGCGGCCTGGTGTCGGGCAGGACATAGACATAACCGCCCTTTTTCCGGAACAGCGGCGCTATGGTCTTGCCGTAAAGCGCGAGCGGCACGTTGATGCAGCCAAAGGTGATGCGATTGTCGTCGGGCGTCGGCGACAGCATGCGCTCGCGGCGGCGTTCCTTCCTGCTGGCGCCCGGCGGGATCGGGTGAAGCGCCACCGAGGTCGCGTAATCGACCCACAGCACTTTCTGCCGCCCGGCGGCGAGGCCGAATTTGGCGAGGAAGCGCCCGGCGGGCGTGGTCTTCTCGGCCGGGCCGATCTCGGCGAGATTCTTGCTGCCGATGCCGGGGGTGGCATCGTCGCCGACAGCGACGCCGATCAGGACCGGCCCGTTGCCGAGCGGTGTCCCATCCGCACCGAACAGGAACAGCGACGCCTGCTGCTTGTCGATGACGATGTACGGCAGCGACCCGTTGTCGCCGGACGCCGCGATCCAGTCGGCAACACGCTTCGCGGCCGCCGACTGGCTCGGCTCTTCCGCTGCCGGACGTTCCGGCTGCGACGATCCGGGCGTGGCGGACTTGGCCGCCTGTTCCGCCCGCGAGGGTACGGAAACGGTCAGGGCAAGCCCGGCCAGCGCCAGGAGGTGAATCGCTCGAACAGGACCGGTCGCCGCTCCGCGGGAGCGGCGGACGCGGGCCGTCACGACGTGGTCAGCATATGCTGTCTTGCGGCGTCAGTTGCGGGGCCGCTTGCGCTGCGCTTCCTGCAGTCTCTGCTCGATGCCGTCCACACGGGCATTGAGCTGATCGAGGCGCTGGCCGTTATTCTGGGCCTGGCCTGATGCGGCCTGGGCCTGCGCCAGCGCCGACTTCGCGGTGCTATCGGTTTCCTGCAGTCGCGATTCGAGCGCATCGACGCGCTGGCTGACGGGCGCGATCTGATCCCGCACATATCCCTTGGTGGCGCAGCCACCCAGACCCATCGCACCCACAAGAACCAGGGCCGCGGGGGCCAATTTCGTCACGGACGGCAACATCGCATACTCCCAAATGATCAGCGAACTGCGCGAACAGAAGGCAATCAATCGGGTTCCATCCTTTCGGATCGGCCGTGCCTCCGGTCCGGTGAACCGACGGAAAACGGCAGTTTGGCGGCAAGGGTGGCACGATCGCGCCTCCTGCTTGACCGGCGCTTCATCTCACTGTACTAAGTCACATAGTACACACAGACAGCGAGTCACCCCCCTTTGGCCCGAACCACCCCCATCGCCATTGCGATCGTCACTGGCGACAGCCGATCGATCAGCCGCCAGATCGTCGACGCCATCCGCATGCAGATCACCACGGGCGATCTGGCGCAGGGCGCGCAGGTGCCGAGCGTTCGGGGGCTGGCGCAACAGCTCGGCATCAACCCCAATACCGTGGCCAAGGCCTATACGATCCTGACCTCCGAGGGCTGGCTCGAATCGCGCCAGGGGCTGGGGTTGTTCGTCGCGGTGCGGCGGCAGCAGTTCAGCGCGGAGGAGCGCGAGCGGCGGTTCGACGATGCGCTCGGGCGGTTCGTCAATGAAGTGGTGGCGATCCAGTATCCGCATGACGTTGCGATCGCGCGAGTCGGGGATGCACTCGATCAGGTCGCGCCGAGGAAGATCGCGTGAGCGATCTCGCGATCGAGACGCGGGCGCTGACGCGGCGGCATGGCAGGAAGGTAGCGATCGACCGGCTCGATCTCGCACTGCCGCGCGGAGGCATCCACGCGGTGGTCGGCGCCAATGGCGCGGGCAAGTCGACCTTGTTCCGGCTGCTGCTCGGCTTCATCACCGCGGATTCGGGCGACGCGTTCATCCTCGGCCGCGACAGCCGCGCGCTGACGCCGGAGGATCGCGGGCGGATCGGCTTCGTCAACGAAGAGCATATTCTGCCGGGCTGGATGACGGTATCCGCCGTGGCGGAGATGCAGCGGCGCCACCATGCCGCGCGCTGGGACGAGCGGGCGTTCCATAATGTCATCGGCAGTTTCGACCTGCTGGCGCAGCAGCGCGTATCGCAGCTGTCGCGCGGCGAGCGGGCGGGGCTCAACCTCGCCATGGCGCTGGGGCAGAATCCGGAACTGCTGATCCTGGACGAACCGACGCTAGGGCTCGACGTGGTCGCCAAGCGCCGCGTGCTCGACGCGCTGATCGACGGGGTCGCCGCGGAGGGGCGGACGATCCTCTATTGCTCGCACCAGATCGAGGAGGTCGAGCGGCTGGCCGACAATCTGATCGTGCTGGAGCGCGGGCGGCTGCGCAATGTCTCGGCGCCCGACGATTTCTGCGAACGCATCCGGCTGTGGGTGACCGACATCCCGTTCAAGGGGCCCGAGCCGGGGGGCGTGCCGGGGCTGCTCCAGCATCGCCGGATCGACGGGGTGCATCATTATACCGTGATCGACCAGGGAGATGCGTTTGCCGACTTCCTGCGCGGGCACGGCGCGAAGACCATCCAGAGCCAGGCAGTGCCGCTCGACCGCGCAGTCGACGCCTTCCTGACTCGTCATCACGCCGGCCCCACGGGCTGAGGAGTTTTTCATGGTCGAACTGTTCAAGGCCGAGTGCCGCCGCTTCCGCTGGCTGGCGCTTGGTGCCGCCGGCCTGCATGCCGGGGTGCTGCTGTTCTTCGACCGGGTGGTCGACGCGATCCAGCAGCCGCTGATGGTCTATCAGCTCGTCGCGGGCATCTACGCCGTCGCCGGCATATTGTTCGGCCTGTACCAGGCGGGCACGTACCGACGCACCAACCAGTGGATCATGCTGCTGCACCGGCCGCTGGCGCCGGGGCGGATCCTGCTCGCGGTGGCGGGCGCCGGGGCGGCGATGCTGGCGGTGGCCGCCGCATTGCCGGTGCTGGTGCTGCTGGCCAGCCACGGCGCGATCGGCGCGCGTTTCGTCGATGCACGGCACTGGCTGTTGCCGGTCGCGGCGTTGCTGATCGCGCTGATCGGCTATCTTGCCGGCATCTATGCGATGCTTGGGCCCCGTCGCTACGCCTGGCTGGCGCTGGTGCCGGCCTTGCTGCCGACGATGAGCGCTGCCTCGGGATGGGGTGCGATCGCGGTGCAGGCGATGGTCGCGGCGCTGCTGGCGGCGTTGGTCGCGAGCGTATTCAAGCCCGACCTGGAGGAGACACCGCGTGGTGGCGCGCTGGCCGGCACCGCGCTGAGCGTGGCGATGGGCGCCTATGTCGTCGCGGTGGTGGCGGGGGACATCGTCTTCCAGATCCTGTGGATCGCCACGGGTACGCATCCGCTGAACAGCGTGCCGCCCAAAGGCGGTGTGGTCGAAGCCGTGCGCGCCGACGGTGGAGCTTTGATCGAAGCGGGGCTGGCCGGCCGGCGTGACCGCGAGGCCGATCTGTGGCGCGAGCAGGTGAAGCTCTCCGAAGTTTTCTATCTGCCGCCGCAGGCCGCGCGGCTGCCCGCGCGGGGCGCACTGACCAATGTCGTGCCGATCGAATTCGACGACGAGCGGAGGGGCGTGCGCTGGACTTTCAGCCATGACGACATGCGCTTCCACGGGGTGCGGCTGGCGACGCTCGCGCGCGCCGGGGTGCTCGGCCTCGATGGCGGCGCGGCGTTCCGGACGCCGCCTTTGCCGGTCGCCGGCGGGCAGCTAATGGCGGCATCGCAGATCGCTGCGTTCAACGAGGATGACGGGCGGCTCCATACGCGCATCACGCTGCCCGCGGCCGAGACGATCGCGAACGGACCGACGAAGATGGGCGATGCGATCGGGCTGGTGAGCGACCGGGCGCTGCGGATTTACGATGCGCGGGTGCTCGACGAGGGCGACCGGCTTCATCCGGCGCTGGCGACGATCCCCCTGCCCGCGCCGATCGGCGGCATGTCGCGGATCGATGCGATCGAGTTGCTCGACGGTTATCTGATCTCCTTCACCTATGGGCATGGTGCGATCGACGGGCCGGGCCGGGCGTGGCAGCAGATCGTGCGAGTCGACGGGGCGGGACATGCGGCTGCGGTTGCCGAGCGGACGCTCAATCCGGATTTCCCGGCAGTGTCGCGCTATGCGCCTTACTGGTTGTCGCTGCCATTGAAGGTCGTGCGCGATGCGGCCGAGGGGCTGTTCGGCGAGCATGAGCCGCTTGAGGTGCGCATGCCGGTGGTGTTGCCGGTCGCGGTGATCGTGGGGATGACGGTGCTGCATCTGCTCTCAGCGGTGATCGCCTGGCTGCTGGCGCGACGGCGGGGGCTGGTTGCACGGGCGCAGGCGGTGTGGGGCGTCGCGACCTTGATCCTGGGGGTGCCGATGCTGGTGGCCTTCGCGCTGATCCGGCCCAAGGCGCAACGCTGAATTCTGGAGACGGACGATGACTGATGATCGGCGGCTGCGCCTCGTCGCGGCCGGGGTGATGATGCTTGCCCTCAGTGGGGCGGTAGGCGCGTCGAACACCATGCGAAGCTCTCCTGGGCTGACTAGTCTCTCACCGTTCGGGCTGAGCTTGTCGCAGCCTTGCCCTTCCTTCTGCGGAAGAAAAGTACAGCCCTTCGACAAGCTCAGGGCGAACGGAGGGGGTGGATCTCTGTTATCTGTTCTGAGAGCGAATCTCGCCGCCGAACGGGCTCGGCCGGTGCCGGCGCAGATCCCGCGCGACGCATTCCTGGTGGAACCGACGATCAGTGCGGCCACGATCGCGCCCGATGGCGGGCATGTCGCCTGGCTGCGCAAGGTCGGGGAGGAGACGAGTCTGTGGCTGAAGCCAAGCGGCGGGGCGGCACGCACGCTGCTGCGCCGTGCCGATGCGGACGACATCTTCTGGTCGCATGACGGGCGCTGGCTGTACCTCGTGTCGAACCGCACGCTGCGGCGGGTCGCGGTGGCAGGCGATCTCGGGTCGGGGCTGGTGGCGCAGATCGGCGGATCGACCGGGCTGCGCTTTGCCGGGATCGATCCCTGGCGTCCCGCCGCCGCGATCCTCAAGGAAGAACTGCGGGTCGACGGGCAGCGCGACCCGGTCGGCTATCGGCTATGGCGCGTCGAGCGCGACGGCACACGCCAGCTGATCGCCTTTGGCCGCCGCGATCCGGTCGATTTTGCCATGGCTCCTGACGGCCGCGTCGCGTTCGCCAAGCTGGTCGAGGGCGATCACCATGTCATCCAGGCGCGCCGCGCCGACGGGCGATACCGAATCCTCGCGCTGTGCGTGCAGCTCGAGCGCTGCGATCTGGCCGGCACCACGGCCGATGGGCGCGGCCTGTATCTCGCGAGCGATCTTGGCGGCGATCTGCGCGGGGTGATGCGCATCGACGCCAATGGGCGCCGCACGATCCTGCACCGCGATCCGTCGGGCGAGCGCGATCTCGATTCACTGGCGATCGATCCGCGATCGGGCGTGCCGCTCATCGCCGGTTATCGCGGCGGCACTCCGGCAAGCCACGGCCTGACCGACGATTCGCGGCAGGCCATGGCGCTGCTGGCGAAACGCCTGTCCGGCGACATCACCGTGTCCCCCACCTCCGGACAGTGGCTGGTGCGCGAGCGCGGGTCGCGGTTGCAGGGCCTGCGCTGGTACCTGTTCGATCCGCGGACCGGCCGGCTGGACCCGATGCTCGACGATTCGGGCAAAAGGCCGCGCGTGCCGGAAGCGGCGCTCGCAGCAACGGTGCCGGTCAGCTTTCCCGCTTCCGACGGCATGCTGATCCATGGCCTGCTCACCGTCCCGGCGGGCCGCGACCTGCGGCACGTGGCGCTGATCGCCGCCGTGCATGGCGGCCCGTGGTCGCACGACGAGCCCGATTACAGCACGACCACCCAGCTTCTCGCCAATCGCGGCTATGCGGTGTTTCGTCCGCAGTTCCGCGGATCGACCGGCTATGGGCGCGCCTATATGCTCAGCGCACGCGGCGATTTCGGCGATGGCCGGGTCCAGCGCGATATCGAGGAAGGCGTGCGCTGGCTGCTGGCGCGCGGGATCGGCGATCCGAAACGGGTCGGCATCGCCGGCGCCTCGTTCGGGGGTTATTCCACCTTGCAGGCACTGTCGAACGGATCGGGCCTGTTCCGCGTCGGGGTCGCGATCGTACCGCCGGCCGATTTCGGTTGGGTGTCGCGCCAGGTGGTCGATCGGGGGACTATCGGCTCGAGCGGCGGCATCGCCTTCGCGACGACCCTGCGCCTGCTTGGCCTCGACGCGGGCGACCCGGCGATCGCCCGGCGGCTGACCGCGCAATCGCCCTATGCGCGCGTGGCGGCGATGCGCACGCCGCTGCTCATCATCGCCGCCGGCCGGGACGAGCGCGTGCCGATCCGCAGCGTGATCGATTATGCCGCGCGCCTCAGGCAGCTCGGCCGAAACGCCGAGGTGATCGTCGCGCGCAAGCAGCCGCACGCACCCGACGACCCCATGGCCCGGCGCGCCTATCTCTATTTCATGGAGACGATGCTCGCGCAGTACCTCAGCGGCCCAGCCGCCGCGCCGCCCGCCGAGGATCTGCGCCAATGGATCGGCGCGAACCTCGACGCGTATCCGGCACGCGAACCACCGCGCCCGGCCGGATGAGAAGCCGGCCGGGAGGCGTCGCGTCCTTTGCCTAGTGAGCGGCGCGGCCGACCGTCTTCATGTCGCTGAAAAAGGCGGCGCGGCTCGGGCGGAGGTTGGACAGTTCGAGCGGACCGGGCACGCCCCAGGCGCCTTCGGGACGGATCGTCACCATCGGATCGTCGCCGATGCCGATCGGATGCTCGTCCGCCTCGCCATCCAACTCCATCTCGCGATAGTCGACATCGGCGAATTTGAACAACGGGCGCTCCGCCATTTCGCGGAAGCCGAACATCGCCCAGAACGGCACCAGATCGAGCCGGGCATGGCCGTAGAAACGGCGAAAACCCTTGTGCCGCGCCAGCGCCAGCGCCTCGCGCACCAGCTTGAACGCCAGCCGGCTGCGACGATATTCGCGGCGTACCGCCAGCCGCTCGACCTTCACGAAATCGCCGAAATAGCGCATGCGGATGCACCCCGCCGGATCGCCGTCGATGAAGCCGATCAGGTGAGTCGCGCAGAAGTCGTTGCCGTCGAATTCCTCGGAGTAGAGGCAGAATTGCTCGCTGATGTAGGTCGAGGAGCGCACGGCGAAGATCATCGCCATGTCCTCGAACGAGCGGACCGGGCGCACCTCGATCTTCGGGGCCTGGCGCGCCGGCGCCGTCATCCGCGTCGGGATCGGCGCCATCTCCGCCCGGGGCAGGACGACCAGCAACCAGTCGGGCGCGCCCGGATAGACCCGATTGGCCTGCTCGAAGCCCATCGCGGCGTTGAGTCGCGCGGCATGATCGGTCACGGCGCGGGAGAAGAGCGGACAGCCATCGGGCACCAGCTCGGAAAAGATCCGTGCCATGCCGGGAAGCGCGCGGGCCAGCCGACCGGGCGTCCAGGTCATCCAGATATAGACCGCGGTCGGAATCTCATGCTCGGCGACGATCCATTCCGGCTTCGGCTCGCGGCCGTTGAGGGTGCCGGCGAGCAGATGCTCCGCGCCCTCGGCGGACAGCGGCAGATAGGCGATCATGGTGGGGTCGTCCGCGTCGCTCAGCCCCTCGATGACGCGGACGATGGCGGGATTGCGCTTGCGCATCCGGTCGATCGCGCTGAACGGCGCGACCGGGAAAAGGCGTCCGGCCTTGTCGAGCACGGCCTGGATCTCGGCGTCGCTGGCAGGCCGCGATACGGGCGGCGATTCGGTCCGCGACAGGGTGCGCTCGACCTTTTCGGAGAAGCGAAGCCTGCCGAAACTGTCGGAATTCCGTTTGTGCGGCTCTGCTCGCATTTTGTCGCTCCCACTGTTAAGTTAGCCTCGGACAGGAGTGTAATGGCGAGCAAGCAACCGGCCGCGATCCAAAATCCGGACCATGGTGTTCCCAGGTGGAACGCCACGCACGTTCGCACGCTCGTTCGGGACCTGGACTGGGACGATCTTCGCGCGCTCCTGCTCGTCACCGAACATCATAGTTTTCGTGCTGCGGCAGACAGTTCCAGGCTGTCCCTCAATACTTTGCGCCGCCGGATCGAGCGGCTGGAGGACCGGATCGGCACCAAATTGCTGGGTCGGTCGAGAAGCGGCGTCGTGCCGACCGATATCGGCCTGATGCTGGCCCGCGCCGCGCGCGAGATGGCGGGCGCCGCCCTGTCGGCCGAGTCGGAGGGTGATGGCGAGGCCAATGTCCTGATCAATCCCGGTGAACTGACCATCGGTTGTACCGAAGGGCTGGGCAGCCTGTGGCTGACGCCGCGCCTGAACGACCTGTCGCCCGCATTGTCCAACCTGACCGTTTCGCTGCAGCTCGATTACGACGTCGCGCGCGACCGCAGCGACGTCGTCGATGTCGGCGTCGCGTTCAGCGAGCCGCACCGGCGCGATCTGGTCCGGGCCAAGCTGGCAACGGTGCATTACATGCTGTTCGCGTCCGAAGCCTATATCCGCCGCAACGGCGCGATGACGTCGCTCGATCAGTTCCGCGAACACCAGTTCGTCGAGCAGAGCGGGCCGGGCCTCAACCCCGGACTGATCAAATATCTGGTCGGATCGGACTGGCCGGCGAGCTTCATGCCGATCCGGTCGAACTCGGCGCTGTCCGTCTATTGGGCGGTGGTCAATGGCGCCGGCATCGCCGCGCTACCGACCTATGCCCGGGCAGTGTCGAAGCATCTGATCCCGCTCGACGTGCCGTTGCCGCTGCGGTTCGACCTCTGGTATTATTTCCATGCCGAAGCGCGGCATTCGCCGGCGGTGCGTGCGACGATCGACTGGCTGAAGACGGCGTTCGACTCGGATCTCTATCCCTGGTTCGCCGATCAGTTCGTGCATCCGCGCGATTTCGAGAAGAACCGTACCGGCAAGGTCATCCGGCTGTTCGAAGGGCTGCTCGACCCAAGAAAATAGTCAGGCCGGCYGCGTCCAGGCGCAGCGGCCGGCGACATAGGTTCGGGCGATCGCGCGGTCATCGCCCAATATCTGGAGCGCGAACAGCTTGTCCGCGAGGCCCGCCCCGGCGGTGCGCCGTGCGAGCAACGGCGTGGCCGCAGGATCGAGCACCACGAAATCGGCCTCCTGCCCGGGCTGAAGCCCCCCGATCCGGTCGGCGAGACCGAGCGCCCGGGCGCCACCGGCCGTAGCGAGATGGAGCGCGCGGAACGGATCGAGCGGCGTGCCGCGCATCTGCCCGATCTTATAGGCCTCGCCCAGGGTCGCGAGCAGCGAGAAGCTGGTGCCCGCGCCGACATCCGTGCCGATCCCGATCTTCACGCCGTGGCGATCGGCGCGCGCCAGATCGAACAGGCCGGAGCCGAGGAACAGGTTGCTGGTCGGGCAGAAGGCGATGCTGGACCCGGCGTCGCGCAGCCGGGCAAGCGCGCGATCCTCCAGATGGACGCAGTGCGCGAACACCGATCGCGGGCCGACCAGGCCGAAGCGGTCATACACGTCGAGATAATTCAGCGCGGCCGGGAAGCGACCCGCGACCGCGGCGATCTCTCCGCTATTCTCCGCGAGATGGGTGTGCATCAGCACCTCGGCGTGCGCGGCGACCAGATCGCCCGCCCCGGCAAGCTGCGCATCCGAGGAGGTAAGCGCGAAGCGCGGCGTCACCGCGTAACCGAGCCGCCCGCGCCCGTGCCACCGCGCGATCAACGCCTCGCTGTCGGCCCGGCCGGTCTCGACCGAATCGCGCAGGGTCTCGGGGCCGAGATCCATCAGCACCTTGCCCGAGACGATCCGCATGTTCCGCGCGAGCGCTGCCTCGAACAGGGCATCGACGGAATGAGCATGGACCGTCGCGAAAACCAAAGCGCTGGTGGTGCCGTTGCGCAGCAGTTCGTCGAGGAAGAAGGCCGCGACTGCATCGGCATGAGCGCGATCGGCAAAGGCGGCTTCGGCCGGGAAGATATGGCGTTCGAGCCATTCGAGCAGTTGCCCGCCATAAGCGGCGATGCTGTCGGTCTGCGGATAATGGATATGCGTGTCGACAAAGCCGGGGACGAGCAGCCCCGACAGGCGTTCGACGGGCATGCTGGAGAAGCGCGGGGCGAGATCGGCGTAGTCGCCGAACGCCACGATCAGGCCGTCCTCGACCACGAGCAGCCCGTCTTCATGGTGGCGGATCGTGCCCCCTTGCGCCGGATCTTCCGGAACGCTCAGCAGCTCGGCGCGGAAGCCCTGGGCGGTCATGCGGCGTGCCGGGCGAGCGAGAGGATCTGGGCAAGCGCCGCGATGGCGATCACCGCCGGTTGCTTGCCGGTCACGCCGGGCAGGCCGATCGGGCAGGTGAGGCGCGACGCATCGATTCCCTCGTTCGAGAGCCGGGAGAGGAAGCGCGCGCGCTTGGTGGCCGAGCCGATCAGGCCGACATAGGCTGCGGTTCCGGCGAGCGCGGCGGCGGTGAGGCGGTAGTCGAGGGCGTGATCGTGCGTGACGATCAGAATCGCGGCATCGGTGGGGGCTGCGCGGGCGCAGTCGACCATCGCGTCTTCTTCAGCCTGCATGACGCCGGGATAGTCGGCGGCTTGCTCGCGGCTGTCGAACCAGGCGAGGTGGAGGGGCAGGCCGGGCGCGCGATCGGCGATGGCGCGGCCGACATGGCCCGCGCCGAAGAGGATGAGGGGGGTGCCCGGGGTTTCGGTAGGTTCTACAAAGCGGATGCCGGCGACGGGAAGCGGGCCGCGAGCGAGAAGCAGGACCGTTCCCCCGCGAAGGCGGGGGTCCAGAGTCGCAGACATCGACGCTTTTGGCTCTGGACCCCCGCCTTCGCGGGGGAACAGCTCGCGCTCGATGCGATCCTCGAGCAGGCTAACGACGGTAGGTCGACCCTGATCCAGAATCTCGATCACGCTCTCGTCCAGCCGCTCGACCAGCACCCTCACCCGCCCGCCACAGCATTGCCCGAGCAGCGGCCCGAGCGGATAATCCTGCACGCGCCAGCTTCCCGGCGGCAGCGCCAGGATCGCACGCGCCTGTTCGGTCACGCGCCATTCGAGTGCGCCGCCGCCGATCGTGCCGTGCAGCGCATCCGTCGTCACCACCATGCGCGCGCCGGGCCCGCGCGGGGCGGAGCCTTCGGTTGCGAGGATCGTCACCAGCGCGGTCGGGCCCTGCGCCAGCGCCGCGCGCGCCGCTCCGGTCCATTCAGCCATGACGGCCCCGCAGACGATCGATCGCGGCGAGGATACGCTCGGGTGTCGCCGGCGCGTCGAGATCGGGCAGGCCCTTGCCCGGCGCCGCCGCGGCGATGGCCTGAGTCAGCGCGGAGAAGACCGAGATCGCCAGCATGAACGGGGGCTCGCCGACGGCCTTGGAGCGGTGGATGGTCGGTTCGGTGTTGCGGCCGCGTTCCCAGAGCCGGATGTCCATGCGGCGCGGGCGGTCGCTGGCGGTCGGGATCTTGTAGGTCGACGGCGCATGAGTCAGCAGCCGGCCGCGATCGTCATAGACCAGCTCCTCGGTGGTCAGCCAGCCCATGCCCTGGACGAAGCCGCCCTCGACCTGGCCGAGATCGATCGCCGGATTGAGCGAGCGGCCGACGTCATGGAGGATATCGACCGCCAGCACCTTGTGCTCGCCGGTGAGCGTGTCGATCACCACCTCGGACAGGGCAGCGCCATAGGCGAAATAGAGGAAGGGCCGGCCGCTATGGCTGGCGCGGTCGTATTTGATGTTGGGCGTCGCGTAGAAGCCGGTCGAGGACAGCGAGATGCGGCCGAGATGGGCCAGCCGGCAGAGCGTATCGAACGGCACCGTCTCGCCGCCCGCGACGACGCCGTCGCGGGTGAAACGCACTGCCTCAGCCGAGCCGCCGAACTTGCCCGCCGCGAACTCGGCGAGGCGCAGGCGGATCGTCTCGGCTGCGTTGAAGGCCGCCATGCCGTTGAGGTCGGCGCCCGACGATGCCGCGGTGGCCGAGGTGTTGGGCACCTTGTCGGTGCGCGTCGCGGAGATGCGCACCCGATCGACCGGCACGGCGAAGACGTCAGCGACGATTTGCGCCACCTTGACCATCAGGCCCTGCCCCATCTCGGTGCCGCCATGGTTCAGATGGATCGAGCCGTCGGCATAGACATGCACGAGCGCGCCGGCCTGGTTGAGATGCGTGGTGGTGAAGCTGATGCCGAACTTCACCGGCGTGAGGGCGAGCCCCCTTTTCAGCACCTTGTGGCGGGCGTTGAACGCCTCGACCGCCACGCGGCGCGCGTCATAACCGGTGCGCGCTGCCAGTTCGGCGATCAGGTCGGGCGCGACATTGTCCTCGACCGTCATGTGATAGGGCGTGACGTCGCGGCCCGGCGCGTAGAGATTGATCCGGCGCACGGCGAGCGGATCGAGCCCGCGGGCGGCGGCGATGGCGTCCATCACCCGCTCGATCGCCATCATGCCCTGCGGCCCGCCGAACCCGCGAAAGGCGGTGTTGGAGACAGTGTGCGTCTTCAGGCGATGGCTGACGATCTCGACCGCGGGCAGCCAGTAGCAATTATCGGCGTGGAACATCGCACGGTCGTTGATTGCGGGCGACAGATCGGCGGTGGCGCCGCAGCGCGAGGCGAGTTCCAGGCGGATGCCCTCGATTCGGCCTTCGTCATCGAAGCCGACGTCATAGCCGATCTCGAATTCATGGCGCTTGCCGGTCATGACCATGTCGTCGTCGCGGTCGGCGCGGATCTTGGCCGGGCGGCCGGTCTTCGCCGCGACCAGCGCGCAGGCGGCGGCATAGGCGGCGGCCTGAGTCTCCTTGCCGCCGAACGCGCCGCCCATGCGCCGGACCTCGACCGTGACATCGGCATGGCTGCGCGCCAGCACCTTGGCGATGAGGTGCTGCACTTCGCTGGGATGCTGGGTGGAGGACAGGACATGGACGTGCCCGCCCTCGCCCGGCGTGGCGAGCGCAGCCTGGCCTTCGAGGTAGAAATGCTCCTGCCCGCCCATCTCCAGCCGGCCCGACAGGCGATTCGGCGCGGCGGCGAGCGCGGCATCGGCGTCGCCGCGGGCCATGCGTTGCGCTGGTTCGATCAGCGATCCCGCGGCCTGCGCCTGACCGATGGTGACGAGCGCGGGGAGTGGCTCGACAATCGCCTTGCCCAGCCGCGCGGCGCGGCGGGCTGCACCGGTGCTGGTCGCCGCGACGACGAAGAGGGGCTGGCCGGGATAGAGGATTTCCGCTTCCGCGAAGAGCTTGTCGTCGCCCGCGACGGGGCTGACATCGTTCTTGCCCGGAATGTCGGTGGCGGTGAGCACCACGACCACGCCGGCCGCGGCGCGGACGGCGTCGAGGTCGAGCGAGACGAGCCTGCCATGCCCGTCGGTCGCCAGTCCGAAGGCGAGATGGAGCGTACCGGGCGCTTCCGCGACATCGTCGACATAGAGCGCGCGGCCGGCGACATGCGCTTCGGCGCTGTCGTGGCGCAGCGGCTGGTGGACCGCGCCGGGGAGGCGTTCGGCGTCAGCCATCGGCCAGCACGCTGGTGACGTCGCCCGATTGCTCGGCCCAGAGGCGGCGCAACAGGTTCGCGGCGACGGTAAGGCGATAGGCGCTGGAGCCCCGCGCATCGCTGAGCGGCGAATAGTCGCGGGCGAGCGCCTGCGCCGCGGCCTCGACCGCGTCCTCGGACCAGGGCTGGCCGATCAGCGCGGCTTCGCAGGCGGGCGCGCGGGCCGGGGTGCCGGCCATGCCGCCAAAGGCGATACGGGCGGCAGTCACCCGATCCTGATCGACCGTGATGGCGAAGGCGCCGCACACTGCGGAAATGTCGCTGTCGAAGCGCTTCGACAGCTTGACGATGCGGACGATCGTCCCGGCCGAGGGGCGCGGCACCCGCACGCTTTCGACGAACTCGTCGGGGGCGCGATCCTGCACGCCGTAACGGATGAAGAAGCTTTCCAGGGGAATCGTCCGCCGCACATCGCCGCGCCGGAGCGTCAGGGTCGCGCCGAGCGCGATGAGCGCGGGCGGCATGTCGCCGATTGGGGAGCCATTGGCGATATTGCCGCCGATCGTGCCCGAATTGCGTACCTGCAACCCGCCGATCCGCCGCGCCAGCTCGCCCAGATCGGGGTGGAGCCGCGCCAGCGCCGCCTTCGCCTCGGTATAGCGGACGCCCGCGCCGAGGGTGAGGCCGTCCGCGTCCTCGGCAATGGTGCGCAGATCGGCGACATCGCCGATGAAGATCGCGGTGCCGAGATCGCGATGCTGCTTGGTCACCCACAGTCCGACATCGGTCCCCCCGGCGACGATCCGCGCGCCGGGATGCGCGACCAGCAGCGCGGCGAGTTCATCGCCGGTCTGCGGGGCGAACCAATCGGCGCCTAAGCCCTGACGGGCGATCCCGCGCAGCAAGGCCGCGACGTCGGCGTCGTCGGACTCGCCCGGCAGCACGGCCTCGCTCGCAGCGAGGATCGGGCCGTAACCGGTGCAGCGGCAGAGATTGCCGGCGATAACGTCCGCCACCGGCTCACCCTTTGTACCCGCCGCGCCGATGCTGCGGCCATAGAGCGACATCACGAAACCGGGTGTGCAGAAGCCGCATTGCGAGCCGTGCCGCTCCACCATCTCGCGCTGAACCGGGTGGAGTTCGCCGTCCGGCGACAGGCTCTCGACCGTGCGGAGCGCCTTGCCGTCGAGCATCGGCACGAACAGGATACAGGCGTTGACCGCGCGCCATGCCACCGCCTCGCCGTCCAGCTCGCCGAGCAGCACGGTGCAGGCGCCGCAATCGCCCTCGGCACAGCCTTCCTTGGTGCCGGTGCGGCGGAGCTTGTAGCGCAGCAGGTCGAGCACGCTGTCGGTGGCGTTGGCGGCCACCTCCATCACTGCGCTGTCGAGGACGAAGCGGACGGTGCCTGTCATTGCACGGCCTGACTTACTTCAAGCCCCTCCCCTTTAGGAGCATCGCCGCAGCCCTGTCCCCCGGACAGGGCCAAGGGCGGCGATGCTGGGTTGGGGGTGGGGCAGTGCGGCAAGAACTGGCGCCTGCATATGCGGGACTGCCCCACCCCAACCCCTCCCCTGAAGGGGAGGGGCTTTAGAAAAGATTGCCGCGCCCTCATCTCGGTGCCCCGGCAGCGATCCAGGCGCCGAGCTTCTGGCGTTCGGCTGTCGTCATGCCGGTGGCGTTGCCGAGCGGCATGACGTCGGAATCGACCGCTACCTTCCGGATGCGCGCCGACAGGGCGCGGACATGGCCGTAATTGTCCATCACCACGCCGAGCGGCGGCGCAGTGAAGGCGGGGTTGGTCGGGTGCAGGCTATGGCAACCCACACAATGCTTCGTCAGGATCGGCTCGATATCGGCGAACACGACATTACCGGCCGGTAGCGGCTGGGTGCCAGGGTCGGCAGTCCGCACTACGGCACTCTTCTCCATCGAGACATAGGTGACGCTCGCCAAGGCAAGCACCGCCGCCACGACCATCGCCGCCCCGGTCGGCTGAGCGCGGTGGCGCAGGTTGAAGACATGGCGGACGGCGACGCCGGTCAGGCCGAGCAGCGCCAGCACCAGCCAGGGGCGCTGCGCCCCGTACGTCATCGGATAGTGATGGCTGATCATGATGAACAGCACCGGCAGGGTCATGTAGTTGTTGTGCAGCGAGCGTTGCTTGGCCGCCTTGCCCAGCGCGGGATCGGGCGTGCGCCCGGCGACCAAATCGGCGACGACCTTGCGCTGGTTGGGGATGATGACGAAGAACACATTGGCGACCATCGCCGTGCCCATCATCGCCCCGAGATGCATATACGCCGCACGCGCATTGAACACGCGGTCGAGCAATATGGCCGCGACGAGCAGGAAGGCGAACCAGACGATTCCGAGCAGCCGGTTGTTCGTGCCCAGCGGCGAGCGGCACAGCAGATCGTAGAACAGCCAGCCGACCGCCAGCGCGACGAGGCCGATGGCGATCGCTTCGGCGGGGCTGAGCGCTGCCTTGGCCGGATCGATCAGATAACTCTGCGCGCCGACATAATAGACCAGCACCAGCAGCGAGAAGCCGCTGATCCAGGTGAAATAGGCCTCCCATTTGAACCAGTGCAGGCGATCCGGCATCTGGCTCGGCGCGACCTGGTATTTCTGGTTGTGGTAGAAACCGCCGCCATGGACCGACCAGAGCTCGCCCGAGGCCTCGCCTTGCGCGGGCGGCGTCAGGTGATTGTCGAGCCAGACGAAATAGAAGGACGACCCGATCCAGGCGATGCCCGCCGTCAGATGCAGCCATCTGATCGCCAGGTTGAGCCATTCGGCGAGGTCGATCGTCATGGTCTCAGCTGCCCCGATAGGTGGAATAGCCATAAGGCGAGACGAGCAGCGGCACATGATAATGCCCGCCATCCGCCGCGATGCCGAAATCGACCACCACTTCGTCGAGGAAGGGCGGATCGGGCAAAACGACGCCAAGACTGCGGAAATAATCGGCGACGGAAAAGCGGATCGCGTAGCGGCCCGGCCTGAGATCGTCGCGCATCAGTTCCGGGCAGCGGCCGTCCGCATTGGTCGTGCCGCGCGCGATCTCGCCGTGTGGCCCGGTCAGCGCCAGGTTTAGGCCGGCGGCAGGCCGACCATGCGTGGTGTCGAGCACATGGGTGGAAAGGCTGTTCATGCCATGTCCTTGAGGCGGAGGCGCACGATCTGGCCGATCTCGGCGATGGCGGTGGCGATCTCGGTCTCGCGGTCATTGCCGAGCCGCTGCTCCATCGCCGCGAGGATGCCGGCCTTGTCGGTCAGCCGCACGCAGAGGATGAAGGGGAAGCCGAAACGCTCGCCGTACGCAGCGTTGAGCGCGTGGAAGCGGTCGAACTCTTCTTGTGTCAGGCGGTCGAGACCCGCCGAGGCCTGTTCGGCCGCTGATTCCGCAGTGAGCGTCCGGTCGATCGCTGCCTTGCCGGCCAGTTCCGGGTGGGCGCGGATCAGTTTGAGCTGTTCCTCTGGCGTCGCCTCATGCACCACCGCCATCAGCCCGGCATGGACGTCGCCGAGCGGCAGGCGGGCGGCGGCACGCATCACCACCCAGGGGCTATGCTCGAACAGTCCGCCATAGTGGCGGATAAAGACGTCGGGATCGGTCTCGTCGATCATGACGTCGTCCCTTCGATCGAGACATGCGCCGAGACGATCTTCCAGCCATCAGCGCCCTTCACCCAGGCCTGGCTCTGGCGGCCGCGCCTGCCGCTGCCGTCGCGGAAGAATTCGGCATTGGCGGTGGCGAAGCTGTCGCCATAGGTCGTGATCGCGACGCGCCCGAGCCGGCGCTGCGGCGATCCGCCACGGCCCTTGCGGAATGCCCTGATCTCGTCCGCGCCGTACAGCACCTCACCGACGCCGTAGCGGATCGTGGTCGACGCATCGGCGAACAGCCGGTCCATCGCCGGGATATCGTCCGCCATCAACGCGCGTTCGTACGCGTGGAAGGCGGCGGTCACTTCGGCCAGGACCCGGGGATCGTCGATCGTCATGCCGGGTACAGTTCGAGCCAGTGCCGCGCGATGTCGATGCGGCGCGCGACCCAGGCGTCGCCGCTCTCCAGCACATGATCGAGGAACTGCGCGACCGCGATGGCGCGACCGGGGCGGCCGGCGATGCGCCCGTGCAGCCCCACTGACATCATCCGCCCGCCTTCCGCGCGGAGCTGCTCATAGGTGTCGACGAGGTAGCGGAAGAACTGCACGCCCTCGGTGAAGCCGTTGAGCGCGACCATCTTCATGTCGTTGGCGTCGAGCGAATAGGGGACGATCAGCTGCGGCTTGCCGTGCCGGCGGTCGTAATAGGGCAGGTCATCGGCATAGCTGTCGGCATCGTAGAGGAAGCCACCTTCCTCGGTGACCAGCCGCGCGGTGTTGGGCGAGGTGCGGCCCTGGTACCAGCCGAGCGGGCGGGTGCCGGTCAGGCGGGTATGGAGATCGATGGCCCTGGTGATGTGCTCGCGTTCGATCTCTTCGGCGACATATTGATAATCGATCCAGCGATAGCCGTGACTGGCGATTTCCCAGTCGGCCAGGGCCATCGCCTCGACCGCGGCGGGGTTCATCTCCATCGCCGAGGCGACGCCGAACACGGTGATCGGGATCCGGCGCTCGGTGAACAGCCGATGGAGGCGCCAGAAGCCGGCCCTCGAGCCATATTCGTAGAGGCTTTCCATCGCCATCGCACGCGCCGGGTGGCTTTGCGCGCCGACCATGTCGGAGAGGAAGGCCTCGGAACCCTTGTCGCCGTTGAGGACGCTGTTCTCGCCGCCTTCCTCGTAGTTGAGCACGATCTGGACCGCGACGCGGGCGTTGTTCGGCCAGCGCGGGTTGGGCGGGGTCTGGCCGTAGCCGATGAGGTCGCGGGGAATCATTGCCCCTCCCTTTTGGGAAGATCTGATTCACGTACTGGGTTAAGCGCGGCAAAAATCCTTCTCCCCTTGTGGGAGAAGGTGGCCCGAAGGGCCGGATGAGGGGGAGTGAGGCTCGCGACACTAGCGAGTGTCCCCCTCACCCTTCCCATCGCTTCGCGATGGGCCCCTTCCCTCTCCCACAAGGGGAGAGGGAGATTTCCAGGCCCCCTCACCGCCAGACCTCCAGCGCCGCATCCACGCCAGCGCCCGGCAGTGTCGCAAATCCTTCCGCCCGCAGCACCGCCTCCAGCGCACCCAGCGTGATCGCCACCTTATGCTTCATCGCATTATAGCCCATCGCCCCGATCCGCCAGATCCTGCCCTGCAGCGGCCCGAACGCCGCGCCGATCTCGATCTCGAAATCCTCGCGCATGCGGCGGCGGACCGCTTCGCCATCGATGCCTTCGGGCACGAATATGCCGGTGACGTTGGTCATGCGGTGCGCGTCGTCGCCGAACACGGTCAGCCCCATCGCCCGCGCGCCGGCCACCACCGAAGCACCCGCGAGGCGATGCCGCGCGAACCGTGCCTCGAGCCCCTCGCCCAGCACCACGCGCGCGCATTCGCGGGCGCCGTAGAGCATGGTCGTCGCCTCGGTATGATGGTTGAGGCGTTTCTCGCTCCAATAGTCCATCACCATGGCGAGATCGAAATAATTGGAGCCGATCCGCGTACCGGAGCCGTTGGTGATGTCGTCGCGGACGATGCCCTTTTCGACATGGCGGCGCGACGCGATATGCTCCGCAGCACGGTCCGAGATGGTGATCGGGGCCGAACCCGAAGGTCCGCCCAGGCATTTCTGCAGGCCGCCGGTGACCACATCGACGCCCCAGGCATCGGCCTCGATCGCCATGCCGCCGATCGTCGCGGTTGCATCGACATAGGAAAGCGCGCCCGCCGCACGGCACAGGGCGCCGAGCCCGGCGAGCGGCTGCGCCATGGTGGTGGAGGTGTCGCCATGCACCGCGGCCACGACCTTCGGCCCGGTCCGTTCGATCGCGGCGGCGATCGCCTCCATCGGCACCACTTCGCCCCAGGGCGCGTCGACCGTCTCTATAGTGCCGCCGATGCGTTCGACGATTTCGCGCAGCAGCAGCCCGAAGCGGCCGAAATTGACGATCAGCACGGTATCGCCCGGCGCGATCAGGCTGACCAGAGCAGCCTCGATCGCGGCGCGCGCGGTGCCATCAACGAGGAAGGTCCAGGGATTCTCCGTCCCGAAGATCGGGCGGTAGAGCGCCATGACCTGGTTCATATAGGCCGTCATCTCGGGGTCGAACTGGCCGAGCAGGTCAGCCGACATCGCGCGCAGCACGCGCGGATGGGCATTGACCGGACCGGGGCCCATCAGCAGCCGCTGCGGCGGATCGATCTCTCCGAAAAGGTCAGGCGTCAAAACTGTCTCCCAAGAAGCGTTCGCCGAGCCGGTCGATGAAGCCGAGCATCACCCGCCGCGCGATCTCCGCGTCAGCCGGATCAACGCTTTCTGCCGGGTTGTGGCTGATGCCGCCCGCGCAACGGACGAACAGCATAGCGGTCGGGCAGAGCGATGCCATCACCATCGCATCATGCCCCGCCCCGCTGGCGAGGCGGCGTTCCGGCTGCCCCTCTGCCGCCATGGCGTCGGACAGCAGATCCATCAGCGTCGCGTCACAGGGGCTCGCGGGCAGATCATGGACGCGGTCAGCCGAGACCGCGATCTTTCGCCGGGCGCCGATCGCCTCGATCTCGGCGAGAATCGCGCCCGCGACCGCGTCGCGGGCGGCCGGATCGAGCGCGCGAATGTCGATCGAGAAGGCGACATCGCCGGGGATGACGTTGACCGCGCCGGGCCTCGCCTCGAGCCGGCCAACCGTCGCAACGAGATCGGACGTTCCGCCGCTGCCGAGCCGCTCGATCGCCAGGACCATTTCCGACGCCGCCGCCAGCGCATCGCGGCGCAGGCCCATGGAGGTGGTGCCGGCATGACCCGCCACGCCTTCGACCCGGACATTATAGCGACGTTGCGAGGCGATGCCGGTGACCACGCCCACTGCAAGGCCGCCCGCCTCCAATGACGGGCCCTGTTCGATATGCGCCTCGAGATAGGCGATGACGGAGCCTCGGGCGCGTACGGCCCCACCAACACCGTTCGTGTCGAGCGTAGTCGAGACACAGGTTTCCCGACTTCGCTCGACACGAATGGGAGGAGCGTAAGCTCTCAATGCCTCTATAATCGACACGCCATCGCTGTCCGTTACGTCGAGCGCCTGCGGATCGAACGTCCCCGCCACCGCCCGGCTGGTCAGCATCGGGGCGGGGAAGCGCGAGCCTTCCTCGTCGCCGAACGCAATCACGTCGATCGCGAAAGGCAGGCGCCGGCCCGCCGCGTTCAGCGCCGCGACGCATTCGATGCCCAGCATCACGCCGAGCGGCCCGTCATAGCGGCCGGCATCGCGCACGCTGTCGAGATGGCTGCCGATCAGCAATGCGGGGGCGCCGGGGGTCGTGCCCTCATACCGGCCGACCACATTGGTCGCGGCGTCGATGCGGACCGTCATGCCCGCTTCGACCATCCAGCCGGCGACCGCCTTCTGCGCGGCCGCGAAGGCGCGCGACAGCCAGGCGCGGAACAGGCCACCCTCCATGTCGCTGAACGGCGCGACGCCCAGCGCATCGCAGCGTTCCACCGCGCGCTGCCCGCTGCTCACCATGCCGCCACCTGCCCGTCGCTGCGCGGATCGGTCGCGCCCTCCAGCATGCCGTCGGCATGGCGGACGATCGCGCCGGCATGGCCCATGGTCGCGGTAAAGGCCGGCATCAGCTCGACCTGATGGCCCGCGGCGACAAGGTCCTCGTACAGATCGGGCGCGAAGCGATCCTCGATCTTGAGCGTGGTGCTGTCATCGCCCCAGGTCCGCCCGAGCAGCCAGCGCGGGCGGCTGATCGCTTCCTGCAGGCCGATGCCGTAACGGGCATAGCGGGTGAAGATCGCCGCCTGGGTCTGGGGCTGCCCTTCCCCGCCCATCGTGCCATAGGCCATCACGCGCCCGTCGTCGAAACGCGCCAGCGCGGGGTTGAGCGTGTGGAAGGGTTTGCGCCCCGGCCGCAGCGCGTTCCAGCCCTGCTCCGTCAGGCGGAAGCTGCTTCCCCGATTCTGCCAGGTAATGCCGGTCCCGGGCAGGACCAGGCCCGACCCGAATTCGAAATAGGTGCTCTGGATCGCGCTGACGACTCGGCCCTCGGCATCGGCCGCGCCGAACCAGCAGGTATCGCCCGCCGATGCCGGCTGCGGCCAGGGCAGTGCGCGGGTGAGGTCGATCCGCGCCGCCAGCCGATCGAGACCGGCCGGGTCATCGAGCAGCGCCTGTGGATCGATCTCCATATAAGCGGGGTCGCCGACGTGCCGGTCGCGGATCAGAAAGGCCTGCTTGGTCGCCTCGACCAGGCCATGGACATGGTCGAACCCCTCAGCCCCGGCGGCATGGAGCCGGTCGAACAAAGCGAGGATCAGCAGCGAGGCGAGACCCTGGGTGGGCGGCGCGGTGTTGAACAGCCGCGCGCCCGCGATCGGCACGCTCAGCGGCGCGGGCCGGGTGGCGCGGTGCGCGGCGAGGTCGATCGCCGAAACGGGGCTGCCGAGCCGGCCGAGATCAGCGGCGATCGATCGCGCCAGACCGCCCTCGTAGAAGCTTCCCAGGCCGTCGCGCGCCAGTATCGTCAGGGTCGCGGCGAGCTGGGGCTGGCGCAATATCTCGCCTTCGACCAGCGGCCGCCCCTGAGGCTCGAACGTTGCCGCCCAGGCGCCCGGCTGGTCGCGCAGTTCCGCGCCCTTGGCCGCGGCGATCTCCGCCCCGCCGCGCGTCACCGCGACGCCGAATTCGGCATGGTGAATAGCATCGCGCAGCAGCCGCGCGAGCGGCAACGCACTGTCGCTCGTCGCGAGCGCCGCCGCCCAGCCGGAGATCGTCCCGGCGACGGTATTGGCGGCGAGCGGACCGCGCCAGGGGATCGGCCCATGCCCTTCATAGAGGTCAAGGTTGGCGGTCGCGGCAGCGCCGCCGCAAGCATCAATGGCATGAGTCCGCCCGTCGGGCTCGGCGATCAGCCAGAAGCCGTCGCCGCCGATGCCGGTCATGTGCGGATAGACCACCGCGAGGCACGCCGCGACCGCGACCGTCGCCTCGACCGCGTTGCCGCCATCCTGCAGCACGCCGAGCCCGGCCTGTGCCGCCAGATGATGGGGCGCGGTCACCATGCCGCGCAGGCTTCTCACTTCGTTACGCATCACGACGGCAACATGAACCTGTAATCATCCGGCCGCCAGCCATGCGAAGCGCAGGATGAACAGCGCCGCGAGTACCAGCAGCAACCAGTCGGTCTTCGTGATCTTGCCGCGCAGCAGCTTCAGCACGGCATGCGCGGTGATACCGAAGGCGAGGCCGTTGGCGATCGAGAAGGTCAACGGGATCAGCGCGACGGTCAGGAAGGCGGGGATCGCCACTTCCGGATCGTCCCACGCCACCTCGGCGAGCGGCATCATCATCAGCGCGCCGACCAGGATCAGCGCCGGCGCAGTGGCCGCGGCTGGAATGAGCTGGGCATAGGGCGCGACGAACATGGCTGCGAGGAACAACAAGCCGGTCACCACCGCCGTCAGCCCGGTGCGGCCGCCCGCCTCGACGCCCGCCGCGCTTTCGACATAGGAGGTGACGGTGCTGGTGCCGGCCAGCGCACCGATCATCGTCGCGATCGCATCGGTGAACAGCATGCGGTTGAGCCGGGGGATGCTGCCGTCGGGCGCGACCAGGCCGGCGCGCTTGGTCACGGCGACGAGCGTGCCGATATTGTCGAACAGGTCGACGAACAGGAACACGAACAGGATTTCGATCACGCCGAGGCCGTGCCTGCCATCGGCGCCGAACACGCCGCCGAGATCGAGCTTGAACGCCGYCTCGGTCAGCGCCTCGAACGAATAGGGCTGGGGCGTGAAGGCGACGAGGCCGAAGACCCAGCCGATCAGCGTGGTCGCGACGATGCCGATCAGCACCGCGCCGCGCACCCGCCAGACGCTGAGCACCGCGATCGTTACCAGCCCTATCAGCGCCAGCGCCGCGCTGGGCGCGTGGAGATCGCCGAGGGCAACGCTGGTCGCCGGATTGTTGACGACGATGCCGGCGTTCTTCAGCCCGATGAAACCGATGAACAGGCCGATACCGCCGGCGACGGCCGCGAGCAGGTGCGGCGGGATCGCGGCGAGGATCATCTGGCGGATGCCCGCCGCGGTGAGCAGCAGGAAGACCACGCCCGATATCAGCACGCAGCCGAGCGCGACGGGCCAGGGCACACCCATGCCCTGCACCACGGTGAAGCTGAAATAGGCGTTCAATCCCATGCCCGGCGCGAGCGCGAGCGGCACATTGGCGAAGCAACCCATCAGAATGCTGGCGACACCCGCGGCAAAACAGGTCGCCGCCGCCACCGCGGCGATCGGCATACCCGCCGCGCCGAGGATCGCCGGGTTGACGACGATGATATAGGCCATGGTGAGGAAAGTAGTGGCGCCGGCCAGCACCTCGGTCCGCACCGTCGTGCCGCGTTCGGCAAGCTCGAACCAGGCGGCGAGCCGTCCCGTCCTCTGCGTTTCCTCGGTCGTCGACATTGGCGGTCCCCCGGCTGCCCCAGATCCGCTCCCGTCCTTCCGGTCGGTGCCGGATCGGCCACGAGCATAGCGCGACTTTACGCGAGCGGAAGAGGGTTCAGGCGGGCGGGCTGAACCCGGTCAGGCCCTCCGCCTCGAGCCGCTCCGCCAGGGCGAACAAAGCGCCTTCGCGACCGGGCACGCCGACGAGTTGCAGCCCGAGCGGCAACCGGCCCGGCCTGCGCAGCGGCACCGCGATCACTGGCAGGCCGATGAAGCTGAGCGGCTGAGTCAGCCGGCCGAGATGGGCGCGGGCGGGCACGCGGGCGCCATCGACGGTGATGAAAGGATCGTCGATGCGCGGTGCGACGTCGTCGACACAGGGTGCGATCAGTGCGTCGTGGCGTTCGAACAGGGCGTGTACGGCGGCGCGGAAGGTCTCGCGAAAGGCCTGGGCCGTCAGATAGTGCGGTGCGGGGAGCATCGCGCCGGCGATCAGCCGGTCGCGAGTTGCAGGGTCGAAGTCGAGCGGGCAGTGGCGCAATTCGGGCAGATGCCGCGCGCCGCCCTCGGCCGCGGTCATCAGAAAGGCGGCGGAACGGGCGCGGTCGACCTCGGGGAACTCGACGCGTTCCAGCCCGCCGAGATGCGCGTCCACCGCGTCGATCGCCGCTGTCAGCTCGGGCGCGATGGTGCGGTCGAACCAGCCGCCGAGCCGGGCGATGCGGGTTCCGGTCGCGCCACTGACGCCACCGAGAACTTCCCATACCAGCTTCAGGTCGGCGATCGAGGTGGCGAAGGGGCCGATATCGTCGAAGCTGTCGACGAACGGGTAGACGCCCTGCATCGGCAGGCTGCCATGCGCCGGCTTGAGTCCGTACAGCCCGCACAAGGCGGCCGGCACGCGGATCGACCCGTTGGTGTCGGACCCGAGCGTCAGCGGCAGCATGCCGCTCGCCACCGCCGCCGCCGATCCGCCGGACGATCCGCCGGCGAGACGATCCGTGTCGTGCGGGTTGCGCGTGGTGCCGAAGGCCGCGTTGACCGTCGCGAAGCCGTAAGCGAACTCGTCCATGTTGAGCGTCGCGACCAGCACCGCGCCTGCCGTGCGCAGGCGCACGATCGCTTCGGCATCGGCTTTCGCCGGCGGCGCATTGCGCAACATCGCCGCGCCCGCGGTAGTCGGCAGGCCGGCGACGTCGAACAGGTCCTTGACCCCGTAGGGCACGCCCGCCAGCGGCCCGGGATCGCCCCCAGCCGCGACGATCGCATCGACCGCCCGCGCCTCGACCAGCGCGCGTTCGTCGAGCAGCCGCGTTACCGCACCGATCGCCCCGTCGCGTTCGTGGATGCGTGCGATTGCCTCTTCCGCGACCGATACGGCCGATCGATGACCGCTGCGCACGGCCTGGGCGATAGCGAGGATGCTCTCAGTCATTGGACTGCTCGACCAGCTTCACATGCCCGGCCAGGACATCCAGGTTCGTCCGGACACCCGGCAGGCATTCCGGCGGGATATCGAGATCGAGCAGTGCGCGCGCCATCTCGACGATTGCTGTGTCGGTAAGGGGGGTATCGTCCATCGGGCCAGCTTACGGCCAATCTCCATCGGACGATATGCGGCTTTGCGGCCCCCTCACCTCCGGCGTCACCCCGGACTTGTTCCGGGGTCCATCGTGCCGCGAACGAAACGCCGGCGGCGCTTGCGGAAACATGGATGCCGGAACAAGTCCGGCATGACGAAGATGGGAATGTGGTCGCGCTCCACCACGCAAACCCATTGCGGCGTTTCGCCGATCGCGCGACACGGGCTGATGCTGAAACGTTTCCTCGTCATCTTCGAGCCGTTCATCCTGATGCTGATCGGCACGGTCGTGATCGCCTCGATCCTGCCGCCGCGCGGCGCGGGCGTGCCGCTGTTCGGTGCCATCGCCGATATCGCGATCGTGCTGCTGTTCTTCCTCCACGGCGCCAAGCTGTCGCGCGAGGCAGTGCTGGCGGGGATGAGCAACTGGCGGCTTCATCTCGCCGTGTTCGCCGCGACCTACATTCTGTTTCCGGTGCTGGGGCTGGGCGTCGCCGCCCTGCCCTTCCTGACGCCGCCGGTCGCGATGGGCATGCTGTTCCTGACCCTGCTCCCCTCGACCGTGCAGTCCTCGATCGCCTTCACCGCGATCGCGCGGGGCAATGTCGCGGCGGCGGTGTGCAGCGCATCCATCTCCAACATCCTCGGTATCGTGCTGACGCCGGCGCTGACCGCGGTGCTGATCCATTCGAGCGGCAGCGCGGGCGTGTCCTTGTCCTCGGTCGAATCGATCGTCGTCCAGCTCTTGCTGCCCTTCGTCGCCGGGCATTTGCTGCGGCCATGGATCGGGGCCTTCGTGACGCGCCAGAAGAAGCTGCTGACGATCGTCGATCGCGGATCGATCCTGTTGGTCGTCTATACCGCGTTCGGCGCGGCGGTGGTCGACGGCATCTGGCACCGGCTCTCGGCGGAGGAGCTCGCCGTGATCCTCGCGGTCTGCGCGGTGCTGCTCGCGCTGGTGCTGCTCGCCACCTGGGGCGCGGGCAGGCTGATGGGGCTGAGCCGCGAGGACTCGATCGTGCTGCTGTTCTGCGGGTCGAAGAAGAGCCTGGTATCGGGGGTGCCGATGGCCGGCGTGCTGTTCGCGCCGGCGCAGGTCGGCCTGGTCATCCTGCCGCTGATGCTGTTCCACCAGCTCCAGCTCATCGCCTGCGCGGTGATCGCGCGGCGTTATGCGGACGATCCCGTACCTTTAGCAACGCGGCAGGATGATTGAATCGATCGCCTGCGCCACGCCGTCCGCGTCGTTCGCTCCGGTGACGAAATCGGCCTTGGCGCGCACTGCTTCAGGCCCTTGTCCCATCGCGATCGACAGGCCGGCACGGGCGAACATCGCCAGGTCATTGCCCTGGTCGCCGAGCACCGCGGTCTGCGCGAGCGATGCGCCCAGCGCCTCGGCAAGGAGCGACACGCCGTCACCCTTGTTGGCGGCAAGCGCTGTCACGTCGAGATAATAGGTCTGGGATTGCACCACGGTCGCCCGCGTGCCGAACGCCGCTGCCGCCCGTTCGGCCAGCGCACCGAGCAAGGCGGGATCGTCGCTGACGAAGGTGAGCTTGTCGGCCCGGTCGTACAAGGCGGCGAAGTCGGCGACGATCACCGGCGCCTGGTTCGACGAGACCCGTTCCGAATCGACATGATGCCCGGTTTCGGTGCTGGCGTACCAAAGGTCGTCGGCGAACACCCAGATATCGACCGCGGCATCGCCGACCAGGTCGAACACGCCGCGCACCACCGCCGGATCGATCCGGTGCTGCTCGAGCACGGTCCCGTCGCGGCGGAAGATGGTGCCGCCGTTGAACGCGCCCATCACGTCATCGATCGCCAGGGCATCGGCGATCGGCATCATGCCCGATCGTGGCCGGGCGCTGATGATGGTGAAGCCCACTCCGGCCTCCCGCAGCCGGCCGACCGCGGCGATGGTCCCGGTCGTCAGTTTCTTCTGCTTGTCGACCAGGGTGCCGTCGAGATCGGAAACGACCAGCCGGATCGTTTCGCTCGGTCCGTTGCCCACTATTGGGGCATCTCGACATGGCCGCCGAACCCGAAGCGCATCGCCGACAGCAGCTTGTCGCCGAACGTATGATCGACCCGGCTGCGATAGCGCGCGAACAGGGCGGCGCTGAGCACGTTGACCGGCACCGCCTCCTCCATTGCCGCTTCGATCGTCCAATGGCCTTCGCCCGAATCGGCGACCTTGCCGGAATATTTGTCGAGCTGCTGATCCTCGGCGAGCGCCGAGGCGGAGAGGTCGAGCAGCCAGGACGAGATCACGCTGCCGCGCCGCCACACTTCGGCGATGTCGGTCAGGTTGAGATCGAAGCGCTCGTCCTCGGGCAGCTTGTCCGAAGACTTGCCGGCGAGGATGTCGAAGCCCTCGGCATAGGCCTGCATCAGGCCGTATTCGATGCCGTTATGGACCATCTTCACGAAATGGCCCGAGCCGGGAGGGCCGGCATGGATATAGCCCTGCTCGGCGCGCGGATCCTCGCTCTTGTCGCCGCGATTGGGCGTGCGCGGGATCGTGCCGAGGCCGGGCGCGAGCGCGGCGAGGATCGGATCGAGCAGGTCGACAGCCTCCTTGTCGCCGCCGACCATCATGCAATAGCCGCGCTCCAGCCCCCAGACCCCGCCCGAGGTGCCGACATCGACATAGCGGATCTGCTTTTCCGCCAGCGCCTTGGCGCGGCGGATATCGTCCTTGTAGAAGCTGTTGCCGCCATCGATGACGATGTCGCCGGGCTTCGCGAAGCCGGCGATCGTCGCGATCGTGTCCTCGGTCGGCGCGCCGGCGGGCAGCATCACCCAGAAGATCGCCGGGCTGGCGAGCTTGGCGTGCATGTCCTCCAGCGAGTCGGCACCGACAGCGCCGTCCTCGACCAGTTCGGCGATCGCCTCGGGCGAGCGGTCATAGGCGACCGTTTCGTGCCCCGCGCGCATCAGCCGCCGCGCGATGTTGCCCCCCATCCGGCCAAGGCCGATCAGTCCGATACGCATGGCAATCTCCGGATGGGTCGTTGTGGACAGGTCTTGGATCAGTTCGCGGGTTCGGGATGCTTGGCGCCGATCGCCCCGAGCAGATCGTCGAACGCCTTGGAGAAGGACGCAACGCCTTCCTCGACCAGGGTATCCGTCACCCCGGTCAAATCCAGGCCGAGCC
Source organism: Sphingomonas sp. P2_B6 (assembly GCF_056404755.1). NCBI lineage: Bacteria > Pseudomonadati > Pseudomonadota > Alphaproteobacteria > Sphingomonadales > Sphingomonadaceae > Sphingomonas > Sphingomonas sp. P2_B6. The sequence continues at coordinate 177,662 of NZ_JBFUDK010000008.1, read as the reverse complement.
GTTCGGCTTCGGCGAGGGTGTGGCGGGCGCCGTCGACGTCCTGAGTCAGCGTCTCCGCCGCGGTGCCGTGATCGCGGAAGGCGTCGAGCGTCTTCGGCGGCACGGTGTTGACCGTGTCCTTGCCGATCAGGGTGTCGAGATAGAGCGTGTCGGGATAATCGGGGTTCTTGGTCCCGGTCGACGCCCAGAGCAGCCGCTGCGGCATCGCGCCCTTGGCGGCCAGCGCCTGCCAGCGATCCGAGGCGATGAACTCCTCATACCAGGCATAAGCGAGCTTCGCATTGGCGATGGCGACCTTGCCGCGCACGGCCTTGAGCGCGTCGGTCTCGGCATCGCCGTCCTTGACGCGCGCGTCGATCTTGTCGTCGATCTTGCTGTCGATGCGGCTGACGAAGAAGCTGGCGACGCTGGCGATCCCGTCGACCGGCTCGCCGCGCGACGCCCGGTCCTCGAGGCCGTCGACATAGGCAAGCGCGACCGCCTTGTACGCCTCGATCGAGAAGAGCAACGTCACGTTGACGTTGATCCCGGCATCGATCGTCGCGGCGATCGCGGGCACGCCAGCGGGCGTGCCCGGGATCTTGATCATCAGGTTCGGCCGGTCGACCGCCGCCCACAGCTTCTTCGCTTCCGCGATGGTGCCGTCGGTGTCGTTGGCGAGATAGGGCGAAACTTCGAGGCTGACATAGCCATCCTTGCCGCCGAGCCGGTCATAGACCGGGCGCAGCGTATCGGCCGCGGCCTGGATGTCCTGGATGGCGAGATGCTCGTAGCGCTGCATCGCCGGCGCGCCGGGATGGTCGCGGTCGAACGCGGCGAGCGCAGCATCATAGGCGTCGCCGTGCCCCATCGCCTTTTCGAAGATCGACGGGTTGGAGGTGACGCCAGTCAGCCCGTCCTCGTCGACCAGCTTCTGCAAGCCCCCCTCGGCGAGGAACTTGCGGTCGACGAAATCGAGCCAGACGGCCTGGCCCAGGGCGGCGAGATCGTTGAGACGGCCCATGATCAATCCTTTCCGAGCAATGCGCGGGCGACCTTGACGACATTGTCGACGGTGAACCCGAATTTGTCCTGCAGCTTCGMGATCGGGGCGGAGGCACCGAAGGTCGACATGGTCACCGTCTTGCCGTCGAGCCCGACATACCGGTCCCAGCCGATCTCGCCGCCCATCTCGATCGCGATGCGGGCGGTGACGGCCTTGGGCAGGACCGATTCCTTATAGGCCTGATCCTGCAGTTCGTAGCGATACCAGCTCGGCATCGACACCACGCGAGAGCGGACGCCCTGTGCCGTTAGCGCCTCATGCGCCGCGACCGCCAGCGAGACCTCGCTGCCGGTGGCGATCAGGATCACCTCGGGGTCGGCGTCGCCGGCGAGAACATAGGCGCCCTTCATCAGCCCTTCGGCCGAAGCATATTTGGTGCGGTCGAGCGTCGGCAATGCCTGGCGCGACAGGACCAGGGTGGTCGGGCGATGCTTGTGCTCGAGCGCGGCGCGCCAGGCCCAGGCGGTCTCGTTCGCGTCGCCCGGGCGGATCGTGTCGAGACCGGGGATCGCGCGGAGCGTGGCGAGATGCTCGATCGGCTGATGCGTCGGGCCGTCCTCGCCCACGCCGATCGAATCATGCGTGAAGACGAAGATCGAGGGCAGTTCCATGATCGCGGCAAGGCGGATCGGCGGACGCATATAATCGGCGAAGACCATGAAGGTGGAGCCGTAGGAGCGCAGGTGCGACAGCGCCATGCCGTTGACCACGGCACCCATGCCATGCTCGCGCACGCCGAAATGGAAGTTGGAGCCGCCATAATTATCGGCCTCGAACGACGCCTTGCCCTTCACGTCGGTCTTGGTCGAAGGCGCGAGATCGGCCGAGCCGCCGATCAGGAACGGCACGCGATTGGCAATGGCGTTGAGCACCTTGCCGCCGGCGTCGCGCGACGCCACGCCCTTTTCGTCCGCATCGAACACCGGGATATCGGCATCCCAGCCTTCGGGCAGATCGCCCTTGAGCAGCAGGTCGAGTTCCGCCGCGAGATCGGCATTGTCCTTGCGATAGTCGGCGAAATTCGCCTCCCATGCCTCGCGCAAAGGACGGCCGCGATCGGCGATCGACTTCTCGAACGCTTTGGCGACACCCTCCGGCACCAGGAACTGCGCATCCTCGGGCCAGCCATAGGCCAGCTTGGTTGCCTTGATATTGTCGGCGCCGAGCGGCTCGCCATGCGCCTTTTCGGTGCCGGCGCGAGGAGAACCCCAACCGATGATCGAATGCACGACGATGAAGGTCGGGCGGTCATTGGTCGCCTTGAAGCTGGCGAAGGCATCGGCCAGCGCGCCGATATCATTCGCGTCGTCGACATGGATGACGTTCCAGCCATAGGCCTGGAAGCGCATGCCGACATCCTCGTCGAAGGCGAGCGCGGTGTCGCCTTCGATGCTGATATGATTGCTGTCGTAGATCCAGCACAGGTTGGAGAGCTTGAGGTGGCCGGCGAGCGAGGCGGCCTCGGCCGAGACGCCCTCCATCATGTCGCCATCGCCGCACAGCGTGTAGACGTCATGGTCGAACAGGTCGAAGCCGGGCTTGTTGTAGCGCGCGGCGAGCCAGCGCTCGGCGATCGCCATGCCGACCGAATTGCCGCAGCCCGCGCCGAGCGGACCGGTCGTGGTCTCGACGCCGGTGGTATGGCGATATTCGGGATGCCCCGGGGTCTTCGAACCGAGCTGGCGGAATTGCTCGATATCCTCCAGGCTGACCGCGAGGTTGCCGGTCGGCTTGCCGTCGCGGTCGATCTCCTTGACGCCGGCGAGGTGCAGCAGCGCGTAGAGCAGCATCGAGGCATGGCCGACCGACAGCACGAAGCGGTCGCGATTGGGCCAGTCGGGCTTGTCCGGATCGGTCCGCATGAATTGCGACCAGAGCGTGTGGCCGACGGGCGCGAGCGCCATCGGCGTGCCGGGATGGCCCGAATTGGCCTTCTGCACTGCATCCATCGAGAGCGTGCGGATCGTGTCGATCGCCAGGCGTTCCGGCGAGCCGTCCTCGTGGAGGCCCTTGGCGGGTGCGCTGGCCGTGGCGGCATCGGACATGAGAGAAACTCGCTTTCTATCGGACAGTCGAACGCTGTCCGTCGCTGGTGGTTGCCTTATCTTTCGAGCCGGATCACGCGGCCGCCCCCGCCGATATAGGCGCAATCCACCTCGTCAAGGAAAAGGCCATGCCCCAGAACGCCGGGGATCGCGGAAAGCCCCATGGCCAGGGCGCAAGGATCGGGCATTTCAGCGAAAAAACAGTCGATGATGATATTGTCCTGATCGGACCGCGCGACGCGCACACTCGTCTTCGCGCCGAGTCCCGCCAGCCGAGTCGCGACGAAGGCGCGGGCAAAGGGCAGTATCTCGACCGGCAGCTTGGCCTTGCCGATACGCTCGACTCGTTTCGAGGCATCGGCGATGACGATCATCCGGCGCGAGGCCGCCGCCACGATCTTCTCGCGAAGCATCGCGCCGCCGGCGCCCTTGATCGCGAACAGCCGGTCGTCGATCTCGTCCGCACCGTCGATGGTGAGATCGACCGACTCGACCTCGGCGAAATCCAGCATCGGGATGCCGGCCATATGCGCCATGGACTCGGTGCGCCGCGACGTCGCCACGGCACGGATGTCGAGCCCGCCCCGCACCAGCTCGCCCAGCCGTTCGAGCGCAAAGGCAGCGGTCGAGCCCGTGCCGAGCCCGACCAGCATGCCCGGCCTCACCTCTTCCACCGCGGCGAGCGCCGCGGCGCGTTTGTCGTCATCGGTCATGGGCGGCCACTTCCTCTATCAAACGCCCGATACCATTACTCCGTTCGTCCTGAGTAGGGGCTGAGCGAAGTCGAAGACCCGTATCGCAGGACATGGGTGAGGCCTGTCCTTCGATACGCCATTTCGACAAGCTCAATGGCTACTCAGGACGAACGGCGTAGTTTCCGCAATCCCTTGCCTCACGATTTTTCCACTGGCGACACGCACCCTCTTCGTCGAAAGGGGGAACCCATGATCGAGAAAATCCTCGCGATACTCGCGACCTTCACCATCGCCGTGATCTCCAAGGGAGGGTATCTCGGCATCGTCCTGCTGATGGCGATCGAATCGGCCTGCATTCCGCTGCCATCCGAGATCATCATGCCGTTCGCGGGCTATCTCGTCTCGATCGGGCGGTTCGACCTGTATCTGGCGGCGACCGCCGGGGCGATCGGCTGCAATCTGGGCTCGATCGTCGCCTATGAAGTCGGCAAGCGCGGCGGGCGTCCGCTGGCCGAGCGCTGGGGCCGCTATGTCCTGATCGGCCCGGGCGAGCTCGACATGGCCGATCGCTTCTTCGATCGCTGGGGCAATCAGGCCGTGCTGATCGGCCGGCTGCTGCCGGTGATCCGGTCGTTCATCGCCTTTCCCGCCGGCGTCGCGCGGATGAAGCTGATCCCCTTCCATATCTATACCTTTATCGGATCCTGGCCGTGGTGCTTCGGCCTGGCCTGGCTCGGCATGGTGCTGGGCGAGAAGTGGAACAGCGACCCACGCGTGAAGGCGGCGTTCCACAGCGCCGACGCGCTGATCGGCGTGGTGCTGGTCGTGCTCGTCGGCCTCTATATCTGGCACAAGGTGCATGGACTGAAGGCCAAGCCGAAGGAATAGATCCGGAGCCGCTCCAGCAAGTATCGACAACGGACTTGCCAGTACCGAACTGGTATCTCGGCCGTTCCAGTCAAGTATTCGGGCATTTTTGCCAGCCAACGTCGACCCCGATTTTTCGGGTCGCGCGCGTGTGCCCGGGGCCGTTTGTCTGTCGGCGCGATACACGCCATTTGGGGATCGTCGATGGTTTCGACGATGTTTCGCTCAGCCTTCAAGCGTTTTACGGACACGTTATTCGCCGAATTATGAGAATCGTATGGTGAGATCATTGTCGGTTCTTACCTGAGCGAGCGGCGGTCGGAACGGAGGCCGCTGGCCACCCTTCGCGGTGATGATGCGACGGCCCGCCGGTAAAGTGAATCGGCGGCCAGCCATGATTGCCGGGCGCCGCCTTTCGATCGGCCACTGAGCCTATATTTCGGCGCGTGGTTCGTATCGGCGCGATGGCGCGCGGCATAAGCCCCAAATCCAATTGGGGTCTCCACCGAGATAAGATGTTTTGTCGTGCGGGCGCCGCCGCGACATCGTCGCGGGAGCAATCGGGAGAGCGAGCGATGAAGTGGATGGTTTTCGGCGGCGTGGCACTGGCGTCAGTAGCGGCGATGGCCACGGCGCAGGCGGACGATCCGCTGACCCGGCCGATCGCACCCGAATCCGCCAGGCGCTGGCTGGCGCCGCAGGCGCCGGTTCATGTGCATGGCAATTTCTATCTGGTCGGTTTCGGCGGCCTCAATGTCGGTCTGATCCGCACCAGCGCCGGGCTGGTCCTGATCGACGGTTCGGTGCCGCAGGCGGTGAAGGACGTCGAGGCGCATATCCGCCAGCTCGGGTTCAGGGTGAAGGACGTGAAGTTCATCCTCAGCACCGAGCCGCATTTCGACCATGCCGGCGGCATCGCCGCGCTCGCCCGCGACAGCGGAGCGCGGGTGATCGCCAGCCGGGCGGGCGCGCAGGCGCTCGGGCTCGGGCACAGCCTGGCTGACGACCCGCAATTCGGGCAGCTCGAGGCCTTTCCGGCGGTCGCCAATATCCGCACGCTGGAGGACGGCGAGAAGCTGCGCGTCGGCGATACCGTCATCACCGCGCGCGCCACGCCGGGTCATACCGCGGGCAGCATGAGCTGGACCTGGCGGTCCTGCGCCGGCGGCACCTGTCGCAACATGGTGTTCGGCTCAAGCCTCAATCCCATTTCGGCCGAAGGCTATCGTTTCTCCGATCCCGCCCATGCCGCGACGGTCGCACGATTCCGCAGGACCTTCGACGTCTTCGCCGCGCTGCCCTGCGACATCCTGGTCACCTCCCACCCCGACGTGTCGGGCGGCGACGTGAAGCTCGCCAGGTTCCGCGCGCGGCGGACACCCAACCCGTTCGTCGATCCGGGCGCCTGCCGCGCCTATGCGGACGAATATCGCGGCGTGCTCGACGCGAGGATCGCACGCGAGCGCGCTGGGTCGCCCGGCTGATCCCGGCCCCGCAGATGCGCCGGACTCAGGAGATGCGCGCCATCATCCGCGCCGCCGCTGCCTCGGTCCGCGCATCACGACCCGGCGCCGATTTCCCGGCCAGCGCCTGATACCGCGCCAGCGTCTCCGCGTCCGCCCGTTCGGGCGAGCCCGAATCGAACGGGGGCGACGGATCATATTCCAGGCTGAGCTGGACCAGCCGGGCATGTGCCTCACCCCGGATCGCGGCGGTCAGTGCGAGGCCGAAATCGATCCCCGCGGTCACCCCGCCGCCGGTCGCCCGGTTGCGGTCGATCACCACGCGCTCCTTCACCGGGATCGCGCCGAACGCAGCGAGGTGATGGTGCGACGCCCAGTGCGTCGTCGCGCGATAACCCCTGAGCAGCCCGGCCGCGCCGAGCAGCAGCGAACCGGTACAGACGCTGGTGACCCAGGTCGCGCCGGCCGCCGCCTGTTCGACCCAGGCGAGCGTCGGCGCAGTCTCCATCGCATCGTTCACGCCGAAACCGCCGGGGATGCAGAGGATATCTGGCTGTGCCGCATCCTCGAACGTCGCGGTCGGCAGCAGCGCGAACCCGGCATCGGTGGGCACCGGCGACGGATCGCGCGCGACGAGATCGATCGTGGCATTGCCCAGCCGCGACAGGACCTGGGCCGGGCCGGTCAGATCAAGCTGGGTGACGTTTGGGAAAAGCAGGAAGGCGACGCGGATCGGCGAGAGATCGGGCATGGTGACACTCCTTCGGATCGAGGGTCTGCCCAGGCGAGCGGCTTTTCAGGTCCCGCGCTTCCCCGTGGTGCTCCACGATTCGCCAGTCACGCGAGAGGTGTCGTGATATGCCGGGGCGGCGACGGCGACAAGATCGCCTGCCGGATCAGCCATGCCAGCAGCGGCAGCGCGACAACGAGATAGGGGATCAGCCCGAGCCAGGGCGTCCAGCCCCAATAGTCGCCGGCGATGGTGTTGACCTGGCCGTTGAAAAGATCGGTCATGACCGGGGCGACCAGCGGGAAACGATAGCCATGCGGCGCCGCGATCTCGCACGCCGCGACGGCGAAGTTGATGAAGATGCCCGAGGCGATGAGCCCGGCGATCCAGCCTTTGCCGGTCGCTTTCCACCCCTGCCAGAGCGGCGCGATGCCCAGGCAGAGGAACCCGATCATCGGCACTGAATGGCGTGGCCCGGTCGAGTGGCCACCATCCCAATAGACATAGGCGGCATTGTACAGCAGCACCGCGACGGTAATCGTGGTGCAGAGCCAGCCCAGGTCGCGCGTTCCGGGCGCGCGGATCAGCCGGACCAGCCCGAAGGGCGCGAGCAGCAGCACCGGCGCCAGCCAGAGCATGCCGCGTTCGGTGCCGAAGACGATCTGCCACAGCACCTCGGCCTTGGGATAGGTGAGGCCGAAGAACCCCTGTTGCATGCCAGTGAAGCCGACCACGCCCTGATAGCCCACCTTGAACGGCGTGCCGAAGGCGATGGTGTTGTAGGCAAGCAGCGGGAGCAGCGCGACCAGGCCCGCCGCCGCCGCGACGCCGAACAGCCGCGCGCGGACTGGCCAGGCGACTGCCCGCGTCCGCCACAGCACCCAGATTCCGATCGGAAAGGCCGGGATGACCGCCGGGAACTCCACGACCAGCGCCCAGCCGAGCGCAAGGCCCGCGATAACCGGATAGCGCAGCCGCGCGATCTCGCGCGCGTCCGAGGTGCCCCGCCAGATCGCCCAGGTCGCGATCAGCAGCAGCGCCCCGACCGGCGCATGGCCGAACAGGGTGGTCGACCAGCCCCAGACCGGGGTCGCCAGCGCATAGGCGAGCGCCGTGACCAAGCCGGCGCGCACGCTGCCGGTGATGCCGGTCGCGAGATCGAGCAGCAGCACCGCAGCGAGCGCCGTGAGCAGCGCGACCGTCATCGCCACCGCGATGCGCAGCCGCAGCCGCATATAATCCCAGAGATCCTTGTTGCCGATCTCCTTGGGCATGCGCGTCGCGGTCGTGCTGGTCATCACGTCGCCGAGCCACACCGCGGGCATCGCCATGATCGTCATGCCCGGCGCCTTGTCGAGATAGGTGTGTTTGCCGAATTCCGCCTTGTCGATCGTCAGGTCGCGGAACTCGTCGATCGTCGCGTCATGCTGCTCGACCAGCGAAATGGACGCGAACATCCGCGTCGCGTTGTTGGCATTATAGGGGGAGGATCCGAACCAGCTGACCGACATCCACACCAGGAGGAACAGGCCGAGCGCGAGCTTGTACGGCACGCGCACGGCCGTGGAGGACGTCGTCAGGATCATGATGTCAGCCGAACAGCCAGGCGCCGAGCATGCGGCCGAACGGGAAGGTGAAGAAGCCGGCGATGAGCAGCGCCCCCGTCACCATGCCGCGCACCATCCGGCGGTGCTGCCGGACATTGTGATGGCGCGCCGTCCACCAGATCAGCGGCGCGACGATGACGACATAGGCCGAGATGAGGTGAATGATGCTGAAGCCGCCATGGTGGCTCTCGCGCACGCCGAAGGAGACCAGGGCGGTCAGGAACATCGCCGCCACCCAGATCTTGCCAAGCAGCCGGTGGAGCGAGTCGCCGCGCGGGCGCAGCAGCATCACCGGGGTCAGCGCGAGCGCTGGCAGGATCGTCGCGAGATGCGCCCAGACGAGCGGCGGCACCGCGCCCCAATGCGGATAGCCCCGCGCGAGCGCGACCAGCACCGTCGCCAGCAGGGCGATCGCCGCGACCGCCAGAAATTTCTCATATCCGTCGGCCGCGAGCGGCTTTGCCCGCACCGTTCCGGCCGTCACCGTCGCCATTGCCCTGCCCCTTAGCGGAATAAGGCGGAGTCCCTAACCGAAGCGTCGAGGCAAGGTCAAAGCCTCAGGCGTCTAAAGCAKCGWGCGGTAAATCTGAACCACMGCCGTTCGTCCTGAGTAGCCATTGAGCTTGTCGAAATGGCGTATCGAAGGACAAGCGTCACGCGCCACACCTGTCCTTCGATACGGGTCTTCGACAAGCTCAGCCCCTACTCAGGACGAACGGTTCTGATTTTACGCACGCKGCTCTAAGGCTCAGGGTAGCGAGTCCTCGAGTCGCTTCTGCTCGGCCTTTTTCTGCTGGTTCTCGCGCTTGGCCTGTTGCGCCTGCTGGAGGAAACAGCCGCTCTGCCCGCCGGCACCCACCGTGGAACAGCTGCCTATGCCGCCAGCTACGGTCGGATCGTTGACCAGGCCCTGCGCCTTCACCGCCCAGCTCTGGTTCTCGGGCGTGATCTGCAACTCGCGCACGTCCTTGGGGATACGGAACTGCTCGCTCGGGTTGCCGCGCACGCACACCACCACTTCGGCGCCATCGGCATTGGTCGGGCAGCGCTCGTTGCCGAACAACGTGATGACGCCGTTGACCGGCGCGCTGCGCGAGACCTCGGCCGGGCCCTGCGGCACCACCACGCGCGGGCCCGGCAATGCCGGTCCGGCGACCTGGGCTGCGGCCGGGCCGGCCGCGACCAGCGCCAGCGCCGACGCCATGATCCTGACAATCATCACACTCTCCCGTCTAATCCGCTCAATCAGATTCTTTTGGCGGTCGCGATCGCCGCCTTGCAGCCGAGGCGGATCAGTCCGCTCAGCAGGGGATAGGCTAGCGCACGCTCGGCGCCGGAGGCGAGCGCGGTATCGCGATGCTCGACCTCCTCGGCCTGAAAATCCGCGATCGCCTCGGACAGTTCCGGATCGCTCTCGCCGAGCGCGGCGAGCTGTTCCGAATAATGCTTGTCGATCTCGGTCTCGACCGCGGCGGTGCAGGCCATCGCCGCCTCCGGCCCGAGCGCCGCCGTCACCGCGCCGAGCGCGAAACCGGCCACGTCCCAGAAGGGCTGGAGCAGGGTCGGCCGAACGCCGCGCCGGGCCATCATCGCATCGAAAAAGGCGCGGTGGCGCTCCTCCTGCCCGGCCATGCCGGCGATCTTCCGCGCGGCCGGGGTCCGGTCGCCCATCACCGCGAGCTGGCCGGCATAGATGCGCGTCGCGCCATATTCGCCCGCCTGATCGACGCGGATCATCGACTGCGTGGCGCGTTTCGCGTCGCCGGGCCGCCAGCCGTTCATTTCGCGAAGGCCGAAATCTTGCGCGGGCGGCGCAGCAGCCACAAGATCGCCAGGCCGCCAGCGAGCGAGAAGATCGCGTTGAAGCCCGCGAGCGAGACGCCGAACAGCGACCATTGCGGCACGTCGCAGCGCACGACCGGCGCATCCATGATCCGCTTGAGCATGTCCTGGACCGAGCCGCCGGTGCCCTGCATCGTCGTCGAACAGGCCGTGATGCCCTGCCACCAATGATATTCGACCCCGGCATGGAACACGCCGATCGCGCCGCTGACCAGGATGGCGAGCGCCGCGAGCACGACCAGCCCGCGCTTCAGGACGGCGCCCGGCACCACGAAGGCGAGCGCGGCCAGCACGATCGCGGTGTAATGCGGCCAGCGCTGCCAGTGGCACATCTCGCACGGGAACAGCCCGCCGATATATTGCGACCCCAGCGCGCCGGCCATCAAGCCGGCGGGGAGCAATAGGGCGATCCAACGGGCGGTGGGGAAACGGTCCTGGATCATTAGGCTACCTCGTCATGCCGGACTTGTTCCGGCATCCATCGTTCAGCAAGCGCCGCCATCGGTTGCGGCACGATGGACCCCGCAACAAGTCCGGGGTGACGGACGGGACAGTGCCTCACTTCTTCGCGACCGCCGCGACCTGGGGCGCCGGGGTCGTGGCGAGCCGGCCGATCGTCTTCAGCGCATAATCGAGCTGAAAATCCTCGATCCCCTTCTCCTTGAGCTGTTCCGGCGTGGCGGCGAAGCGCGGATCGGTCTTGGTGTCTTCCTCGAGCACCGAATTATCGGCCTTGACCTCGTTGATCAGATGGCGGCGCAGATCGGCCTCGCGGAACACCGGGCGCGACTTGTAGTCGACGTCGGAGATCTGCGGCACCTTGATGTCCGGCTCGATCCCGCCTTCCTGCACCGATCGGCCGGAGGGTGTGTAGTAGCGCGAGGTGGTCAGGCGCAGCGCGGTCGAATTGCCGAGATCGAGCACGGTCTGCACCGATCCCTTGCCGAACGAGCGTTCGCCCATGACGAGGGCGCGGTGATGGTCCTGCAGGGCGCCGGCGACGATCTCCGAGGCGGAGGCGGTGCCGGCATTGGTCAGCACGATCACCGGCAGGCCGCGGGCATAATCGCCATTATGCGCATAGAAGCGCTGGATGTCGTTCTTCTCCCGGCCGCGTTCGGAGACGATCTCGCCATAATTGAGGAAATTGTCGGCGACGCTCACTGCCTCGTCGCGCAGCCCGCCGCCATTGTCGCGCAGGTCGACGACATAGCCGAGCGGGGCATGGCCGAGCGATTTCTCGATGCCGAGGATCGCCGCCTTGGTCGCCTCGCCGGTATTTTCCGAGAAGGTGTTGATGTTGATGATGCCGATGCCGTTCTTCACTTCCCACTTCACCGGCTTCTGCACGATCTTCTCGCGCACCATCGACACCTCGATCGGCTTGTCGCGGCCGGGGCGGATCAGGGTCAGCTGGATCTTGCTGCCGGGGGGGCCGCGCATCTCGGTGATCGCTTCGTCGAGCGTCTCGCCATAGATCAGCTTGCCGTTGATATGGGTGATATAGTCGCCCGACTTGACGCCCGCGCGCCAGCCCGGCGTATCTTCCTGCGGCGAGATCACCTTGACCGCGCCGTCCTCCATCGTGACGGTCAGGCCGAGCCCGCCATAGCTGCCGAGCGTCTGGATGCGCAGATTGTCGTAATCGAGCCCGGTCTCATAGGCGCTGTGCGGATCGAGCGCGGCGAGCATGCCGGAAATCGCGCCCTTGATCAGCGTCTTGTCGTCGACCTTGTCGACATAATCGACCTTCACCCGGTTGAAGACGTCCATGAACTGGTCGATCTCGCGATAGGTATTGCTGTCGACTGTAGCCATCGCGCTGGTGCCGATGGGAATGATCGCAAGGACCGCGGCGATCGCGGTGGCCTGAAGAAGTGCACGTGACATAAGCTTTTACCCAAACCGGTTTGCGGGCATCGTAGCGCTCAAACGCCGCGGATGAAAGCGCGGCACGGCTGAACGGGAGGTGACTCCGCGTCTTTCCGCCGCCCGCGCGGGAGGCAGGCGTCCCTTCATCCCAGCAGCGGCGTCATATCGACCGCTCGGTCGCGCCGGCGCAGCTCGATGGTGATGCGCCTATCCTCGCCGGTGCCGGCCCGGCCGATCGGCGATCCCTGCGCCACCGTCGCGCCGACCCGGGTGGAAACCGTACCGAGCCCCGCGATCAGCGAGGTCCAGCCGCCGCCATGATCGATGATCACGATCGTGCCATAGCCGCGAAAAGGGCCCGCATAGGCGATCCGCCCCGCCGCCGGCGCGATCACCATCGCCTCGGCGGCGCTGGCGATGGTCAGTCCACGCGCACGCACGCCGGCGTCCGAGAGCTCGCCCAGCCCGGTCACCACCCGTCCCGCGACGGGCAGCCGGTAGGGCGGCGTGCCGCCCGACCAGGACAATGTCTCGATCGGCGAGGCGACTTCACCCGGGCGCGCCGGGCGCGGCAGCGGGCCGGGCAGCGACTGCAGCGCCTCCCGGGTCGCGGCCTGGTCGGCGAGCTGGTCCATCAGATCGACGATATCGCGGGCGCGCTCGCCCAGCGCGATCGCCCGGTCCGATTCGAACAGCGCGTCGCGCCCGAGCGCCTGCGCGCGCAGGCGGTGCGCGACCTCGAGCCGGGCGAGCGCGAGGCGCTGGTCCCGCAGCTGCGCCCTGCTTTCGGCGAGGCGCCGCGCGGCAAGCGACGCGCCTGCCTGGAGCTGGCGGGTGCGGGCAAGGTCGGCGCGGACATCCGCTGTACGGGCGCGGACGAGTGGCAAGGTGCTTGCCAGCACCGCACGGACATGGACGATATCGCTGACCGATCCGGGCTGAACGATGCCGACCAGCGCCGGCCGCCGGGCCAGCGACTGCAGCGCCGCCATCAGCCGCGTGACCGGCCCCTGCCGCGATGCGAGCCGCGCGCGCTGCGACGCGAGCAGCCGGTCGATGATCGCGATCCGCGCCTGGCCCGCGGCGATATCCGCCTCGGCCTGCTGGATGCGCGCGGCGACCGCGGCCTCCTGCGCGCGCGTTCGGGCCGCCTCATCCTGTTCGCGCACTGCGTCCTGCGCGAGCCGGGCCGATCGCGCGGCGGCGGCGGCGGATTGCTGCCTTGCCGCGATCAGGCGCTGCTGCTCCGCGGCGGGGGTCTGGGCCGAGAGGGCCGCGATGCCGATGCCGGCCAGGGTGACCGCGACGGCGATCGATGCTGTCCATGCCCGGCGCATGGCCTATCCTTCGCGGTGATAGGGATGGTTGGCAAGGATGCTCGTCGCCCGCCACAATTGCTCGGCGAGCATCGCGCGGGCGAGCAAATGCGGCCAGGTCGCGCGGCCGAAGGACAGCAGCAGATCGGCACTGGCGCGCTGCGCATCGTCGAAGCCGTCGGCCGCGCCGATCAGGAATCGCGCCTCGCGCACGCCGCCGTCGCGCCATTTCTCCAGCCGATCGGCGAAAACGCGGGAGGGCAGCACCTCACCGGTCTCGTCGAGCATGACGATGCGCGTACCCGGCTCGATCGCGGGCATCCTGCCGCCGGTATCAGGCAGTTCGGTCAGCTTCACCGGCCAGGCGAGCCGCTTCACATAACGATCGACCAGCTCGGCTTCGGGCCCGCGCCCGATCCGGCCGCGCGCGACGATATGGAGCAGCATGCCGGACCCCTAGCCCGTTCGCCCTGAGCTTGTCGAAGGGCTGCTCTTCTTTTCCGGCGTCGAAAGAAAGAACAGTGCTTCGACAGGCTCAGCACGAACGGAAAGATGATTACGCGTCAGGCGTCGGCGTCGCGCCAGGCGAATCCGGGGTCGGCAGCGGCGCGTCGCCGAACGCCCACATCCGCTCGAGATTGTAGAAGCTGCGCACTTCCGGGCGGAACAGGTGGACGATCACGTCGCCCGCATCGATCAGCACCCAGTCGGCGGTCGGCAGGCCCTCGATCCGGGTCGACCGGCCCAGCTCGCCCTTGATCTTCTCGGCGAGCTTCGATGCCATCGAGGCGACCTGACGCGTCGAGCGGCCGCTCGCGATCACCATGTGATCGGCGATGCTGCTCTTGCCCGCCAGCGGGATCGAGATGGTATCGACTGCCTGATCGTCGTCGAGCGACGCCAGGACGAGCTTGTGCAGCGCCTCCACCTCATCGGGTTCGGACGCACGATACGCAGGGGAAGATGAGGCCAAGACGATTCCTATGTTGAGGGTGAAGGTGGCACTGGCCGCGCAAAACGGCGCTGCCAGGCGGGATCGGCCAAACGAAGCCGGGTCGCAGAAGTCGGGTCGGGGCGGAATCGCAACAGCACGAGTGCCGGCATTCTCCACTTCGTCCAGCTCTTTGCCTGGTCCACGGGCCGGATGAAGCGCCGCAACCAACCCATCGCGGGGGCCGCGTGGGCAGCGCCATCATAGCCCGGACGGGCGACCACCGCAATCGGAACCTCGCGTGCTATGCCGCGCCAGTCCTTCCACCGGTCGAACTGGGCGAGATTGTCCGATCCCATCAGCCATATGAAGCGTTTGTTGGGGTAGCGCCGCCTGAGCGTGCGGATCGTATCGATGGTGAAGCGCGTGTGCATGTCGAGCTCGATCGCGCTCGGCCGGATCGGCGCATGCCGTGCCATCCGCCGCGCCGACGCGAAGCGGATCGCAAAGGGCGCCATATCGCCCGCCGCCTCCTTGAGCGGATTGCCGGGCGAAACCAGCCACCACACTTCGTCCAGTCCCAGCGCGCGGATCGCGGCGAGGCTGATCGCGCGGTGGCCGCGATGCGCCGGATTGAACGAGCCGCCGAGGATGCCGATCCGGATCATTCGGCCAGCCAGTCCGCCGCGCCGTGCCTGACGCGACGAATCTCGATGTCGTCGCCGCGAACGACGTAGAGCAGCACGAATGGCGTGTGTCGTACACTCCATTTGCGGACATCGAGCGTCACCAGCGGCCGGCCGATATGGGGATTGGCCAACAGCACCGATGCGGCACCATCAATTCGATCGACGATCGCTTCGGCAAGGTCGGGATCGATCGCATCATAATAGTCGGCGATCGCAAAGACATCGTCGCGAGCGGGCCGCGACCAGAGGAGGCGCATCAGGCAGCGCGCTTCCGGCCAAGCTTCCAGCTCTTGATATCCGCGATCATTTCCTCATGGGTCAGATAATCGCCGCGGTCGATCGCATCCTCGCCTTCCTTGATGAAGGCACGAAACTCGGTTTCTTCCTTCACGTACCGCTGGATGGCCTTGGCGACGAGCCAGGCGCGCGTGCGTTCCTGACTTTCGGCCAGCGCGTCGAGGGATTGAAGCGTCTGTTCATCGACTCGCGCGGTGATCACTGCCGTCTTGCTCATGTATCGAACGTATACATCCGATACATCCTTATCAATCCCCGCGCGGCGGCTGCTTCAGCACATTGTCGCGATAGGTGGCCTGAAGCGCGGTCATCCAGCCGGGATATTCCGCCGGCAGCGTCGATACCGCATCCAGCGTCGCCAGCTCGTCGGCACTCAGCGCGACCCTGGTCGCCCCGAGATTGTCGTCGAGCTGGTCCTGCCGCTTCGCCCCGACGATCACGCTGGTGACGTGCGGCTGGTGGAGCAGCCAGGCGATCGCGATCTGCGCGACCGACACGCCATGCGCCCTGGCGATCGACCCGAGCGCATCGAGCACCTTGTCGCCGCGCGCCTTGTCGACCGGCGGGAAATCGCGCGTGGCACGGCGGCCGTCGCTGTCGCCATCGCGATATTTGCCCGAGAGATAGCCGCCGGCGAGCGGGCTCCACACCATCAGGCCCAGGCCTTCGGACTGCAGCATCGGCACCACCTCGCGCTCGAGATCGCGGCCGACGATGGTGTAATAGGATTGCACGCTCTGGAATTTCGCCGCGTTCAGCCGCTCGGCGATGCCCAGTGCCTTGGCGATCTGCCACGCCGCCCAGTTCGACACGCCGACATAGCGGACATGGCCCTGACGCACGAGATCGTCGAGCGCGCGCACCGTCTCCTCGATCGGCGTCAGCGTATCGAAGCCGTGGATCTGGTAGAGATCGATATGATCGGTGCCGAGCCGGGTCAGGCTCGCCTTGACCTCGTCCATGATGTGCCCGCGCGAATTGCCGCGGCTGTTGGGCCCCTCGCCCATCGGGCCCATCACCTTGGTGGCCAGGATCACCTCCTCGCGCCTCAATCCCAGATTCTTGATCGCCTGGCCGGTGATCTGCTCCGACAAGCCTTGCGAATAGACGTTCGCGGTGTCGATGAAGTTCACGCCGGCATCGACCGAGGCCCTGAGCAAGGCATCGGCCTCATCCTGCTTCACCTGGCCCATATAGGCGAAGAAGCCCTCGCCGCCGAAGGTCATGGTTCCCAGGCACAGTTCGGACACGAACAGGCCGGTGCGCCCGAGCGGATTGTAACGCATGCTGGGGTCCCTTTATCGATGCCACTCCCGTCGGCGCTCCGGATATGCGTATCCGTCGGAAGGGCGACAATGGGTTTGTTGGAATAAAGGGGTTTGTTGGAATAATCGGCGGACCTAGGGCCGCGTCTGCCCCGTCCCGCGCACGATCCATTTGTAGGTCGTCAGCCCTTCCAGCGCGACCGGCCCCCGCGCGTGCAGCCGGCCGGTGGCGATGCCGATCTCCGCGCCAAGCCCGAACTCGCCGCCATCGGCGAACTGAGTCGAGGCGTTCCACAGCACGATCGCGCTGTCGACGCCGGCAAGGAAGCGTTCGGCGACGCCCTCATTCTCCGCGACCACCGCATCGGTGTGGTGGGATCCGTGCGCCGCGATATGCGCCATCGCGCCCTCCACCCCGTCGACCATCGCCACCGAGGCGATCGCGTCGAGATATTCGGTGTCCCAATCGGCCGCGTCGGCGGGCCGGGCGGTCGGCACCAGCGCGCGGATCGCCGTGTCGCCGCGCACTTCACAGCCGGTGTCGCCCAGCACCTTCACCAGCTCGGCCGTGTGCGCATAGGCCCGGTCGATCAGCAGGGTCTCCATTGCCCCGCACACGCCGGTGCGGCGCATCTTGGCGTTGACCGTGATCGCCTCGGCCATCGCCGGATCGGCCGAGGCGTCGACATAGACGTGATTGATCCCGTCGAGATGCGCGAGCACCGGCACACGCGCCTCGGCCTGGACGCGGGCGACCAGGCTCTTGCCGCCACGCGGCACGACCAGGTCGATCATGCCCTCCGCGCCGAGCATTGCGCCGACCGCCGCGCGATCGGTGACGGGCACCAGCTGCACCACATCGCCCGGCACGCCCTCGCGTTCCATACCGGCGACGAGCGCGGCATGAATCGCACGGTTGCTCCCGATCGCTTCGGACCCGCCGCGCAGGATCACCGCATTGCCCGATTTGATGCACAGCGCCGCCGCGTCTGCCGTCACGTTCGGGCGGCTTTCATAGATGATGCCGATCACCCCGATCGGCACGCGCACCCGGCGCAGCACCATGCCGTTGGGGCGGCGGGTCTCGTCGATCAGCTGGCCGACCGGATCGCGCAGGCCGGCCACCGCGGCGACGCCCGCCGCCGTGGATTCGATCCGTCCGGCGTCAAGGCGCAGCCGGTCCAGCATGGCGCCCGACAGGCCCGCGGCCCTGGCGCGCGCCATATCCTCGTCGTTGGCGGCCGCGATCGCCGGCGCGGCCTCGCGAATCGCCTCGGCGGCGGAATCGAGCGCCCGCGCCTTGACCGCACTGGACAGGCCGCCGAGCACATGGGCGGCGGCGCGGGCGCGGCGCCCCATATCGGCGATCAGCGCAACGGAATCGGTTTGGACATCGGCCATGGCGGCGTCGCTACCACGAGCGTCGATCCTCGCCAAAGCGCTATCGCCTTTTGCCCCCTCAAGATGATATTCGCATCGCATGAGTGGGGGAATCGAAGCAGCCGGCGACATCGCCACCGGCGTCCTGATCGGGCGCGCCGTCGAACCGCATGCCGGCGAAGGCCATGCGCACGGCACCGGACATGGCCTGTGCCTCAATTGCGGCACGGCGCTGATCGGCGACTATTGCCATGCCTGCGGCCAGGCCGAGCATGTCCATCGGTCGCTCGCATCGATCGGGCACGACCTGCTCCACGGCGTGTTTCATTTCGAGGGCAAGATCTGGCGCACCCTGCCGATGCTGGTGACTCATCCCGGCGCGCTGACCCGGCGCTACATCGCCGGCGAGCGCGCGCGCTTCGTGTCGCCGCTGGCCCTGTTCCTGTTTTCGGTGTTCCTGATGTTCGCGTCGATCCACACTTTCGACGGCGACATCGAACCCCCTGGCAGCATCAGCCCGGCCAAGCGCCAGGAGCAGATCGCAGAGATCGACGGCCAGCTCGCCAAGGCGAAGGTCGAGCTGAAACAGGCCGAGGCCGCGCACAAGGACAATGGCATTCCGGACGGCGATCTGATCGCCGCCCGCGCCGTGGTCAGTTCGCTCACCACCGCGCGGCAGGGAATCCTGTCCGGGAAGGACGGCATCCCGGTCACCGATTTCGACACCAAGCTCGGCTGGCCCGCGCTCGAGCATGGCGTCAAGAAGTTCAAGGCAAATCCCGGCCTTGCGCTCTACAAGCTACAGTCGAGCGCCTATAAATATTCCTGGGCGCTCATACCCATCTCGGTGCCGTTCGTGGCGCTGCTGTTCCTCTGGCGGCGCCAGTACAAGCTGTACGACCATGCGATCTTTGTCACCTACTCGCTTGCCTTCATGATGCTGCTGGTCGTCACGCTCAGCATTGGCGGCACGCTCGGGCTATCCGGCGGCCTGATCGCGCTCGTCGCCATCGTGGCGCCGCCGGTGCACATGTTCGCGCAGCTGCGCGGCGCCTATTCGCTGCGCAAGAGATCGGCCTTGTGGCGGACCGTGGTGCTGCTCCACTTTGCGTTCATCGCGCTGCTGGCCTTCTCGATGCTGCTGCTGGTGCTCGGGCTGATGAAATGAAGACGCCCRGGAACAGGCGACTCAGGGACAGGGGACTCAGGGACAGGGGTACCGCTTGTCCATGAAGCTGTAGAAGGCGGTCTTCACGCTTATCCCGCGCTTTCCCTCCGGGAGGGTCTGGAAGGACGCGATCAACGTATTCGAATCGATCCTGGCCTGGCCCTTGGGCGGCGGGCAGCTGCGCGGCTTGCGGCCGGCCGCCTTGTCCGCGTCGATCTGGGCGCGATAGGCCTCGGCCGCGGTCGTCACCTCGCCGCGCAGCAGGCCGAGATCGGACGACATCATCGCCGCCATGCCCTTCGCCTTGAGTGCCGCCGCCTTGGCGAGAAATTCGTCGACCGTCATTGCCTGCGCCGCGACCGGCAACACCAACAGCGCCAGCGCGCCCGCCATCATCGATCTGCGCATTCCCATCCCCTCATCCGCACGCGCGCCCACGATGGCGGCCCAGCCGGTGAACCGAAAATGAACTGAAACGGGGCGCCCGGGCAATCCGGTGCTTCACCGCCGCGAGCCGTGCGGTTATGCGGTTGAAATCAGGGTGGGGACCAGCGCACGCGATGATCATCGGAATCGATCTCGGCACGACCAACAGTGCCGCGGCAGTGTGGAAGGACGGCGCGGCGACGCTGATTCCCAACCGCCTTGGCCAGACGCTGACGCCCTCGGCGGTCAGTATCGACGACAATGGCAGCTTGCTGGTCGGCCTTGCCGCGCGCGACCGCCAGGCGAGCCATCCCAAGGCCACCGCCACTGCCTTCAAGCGCTATATGGGCACGAAGCGCACCACGCGGCTCGGTGGGCGCGATTACAGCGCGGAGGAGCTCTCCGCACTGGTGCTGCGCAGCCTGAAGGAGGATGCCGAGGCCTATCTCGGCGAGCCGGTCACCGAAGCGGTGATTACCGTACCCGCCTATTTCAACGACCAGCAGCGCAAGGCGACTCACCGCGCCGGCGAGATCGCCGGCCTGCGCGTCGAGCGGCTGATCAACGAGCCGACCGCCGCCGCGCTGGCCTATGGCATCCACAATCTCGATCGCGAGGCACGCTTCTTCGTGTTCGACCTGGGCGGCGGCACCTTCGACGTCTCGATCGTCGAGATTTTCGAAGGCATTATCGAAGTCCGCGCCTCGACCGGCGACAATCAGCTGGGCGGGGAGGATTTCAACGAAGTGTTGATCGGCCTGATGCGGGCAAGGTTCGCCGACGACTGGAAGCGGTTCGAGCGCGACGACGCGCTCTACCAGAAATTGCGCGAGGCGGCCGAGCGAGCCCGCCGCGACATGTCCGCCGCCCCGTCGGCCACGATGCGCCTGGTCTGGCAGGACATTCCCTATGAGATCGAGATCGAGACCGCTGCGTTCGAGACTCAGGCGGCCGCGCTGATCGAGCGGCTGCGCGAGCCGGTGCTCCGCGCGCTGCGCGACAGCAATCTCCGGCCCGAGGCGCTGTCCGACATCATCCTGATCGGCGGCGCGACGCGCATGCCGGTGGTGCGCCGCGCGGTCGCGCGCATGTTCGGCCGTTTTCCCAACGCGACGGTCAATCCCGACGAGGCAGTGGCGCTCGGCGCCGCGGTCCAGGCCGGGCTGAAGGCGCGCGATTCGGCGCTGAAGGAAGTCGTCATTACCGATGTCTGCCCCTATTCGCTGGGCGTCGAGGTCAGCCGCCAGCTTCCCGGCGGCGGCTATGAGCACGGCCTGTTCGCGCCGATCCTGGAGCGCAACACGGTCATTCCGGCGAGCCGCATCCACAGCTTCTCGACCCTGCAGGCCAACCAGACCGACGTGGTGTTCGGCATCTATCAGGGCGAGGGGCGGCTCGTCCGCGACAATGTGAAGATCGGCGAGACCAGGGTGAAGGTGCCGCGCGGCCCCGCCGGAGAGCGGATCGACGTGCGTTTCTCCTATGACGTCAGCGGCTTGCTCGAGGTCGACATCCTGGTCGAGAAATCGGGGCTGCGCACGCAGCTGCTGATCAACGACGATCCGGGCGGCGACGAGAAGGCGATCGCCGAGCGCCGCGCCGCGCTCGCCGCGCTCAAGACGCATCCGCGCGAGGACGAGCTCAACCGCGCGGCGCTGGCGCGCGGCGAGAAATGCTTCGAGAATTTCCTCGGCGACGAACGCGCGGCGATCGATTACCTGATCTCGCAGTTCCAGCGCGTGCTCGACGGACAGGATCCGCGCGCCGTCGAGCATGCCCGGCAGGAATTCCACGAGGCACTGGACCGGATCGAGGGCGAGCGCTTCCTGTGAGGAGCGTCCGGCCATGAACAGCGTCTGGGACGTCCTGGAGATTCCCCGGGGCAGCGACCGCGACGCCATCCGCCGCGCCTATGCGAAAAAGCTGCGCGTCACGCATCCGGAAGACGATCCCGAAGGATTCAAGCAATTGCGCGAAGCCTATGAGGCAGCGCTCGAACAGCATGATTATGTCGCCCGCTGGGCCGATGATGAGGATGATGCGGACGGCGGGATAGAAGGCGACCCCGCCGAAGCGGCACCTCATGACTGGAGCGCGCGCGCGCGGCGCGATGATCCCGGCGATCCGATCCCGGCGCCCGCGACGCCCGAGCTCGACGCAATGCTTGCCGGGCGCGAGGAGGAACTGGCGGCGCTGCGCGCGGCAATGGCCGATCTCGAAGCGGGGTTGCGCGGCCCCTGGCGTCCCGACGACGCCGTGCTCGAGGAGCGGCTCGAGGCGATCCTGACATCGCCGGCCATGGGCGAGATCCGTATCCGCGACGATGTCGAGCCCTGGCTCGCCGACCTGCTCGCCTCGACCATCCCGCAGAGCGACGCCGTGCTGATGCAATCGATCCAGGCGTTCGGCTGGGGCGGCGACGATCATCATCTGCGCGGGACGAGCTGGTCGATCTCCGCGGTGCTCGGCCGGCTCGACGAATGGCGGATCATCGAGGGGCTCAATCATCACAGCCATGCCTATCACCCGGCCTGGCGATCGCTGACCCGGCCACCCGGGGCGTGGTGGTCGTGGCGGCTGGACGCGTTCCGGCCCGGCATGATCGACGGGGTGGAGACGTTGCTGGGCGATCATGGCGAGGTCGCACCCGGCCTGCATCATTCGTTCAAGAGCGATTCGGTCGCCCGCTGGCGGACCTTCCTCGCCAGGCCGCGCCTGACTCTCGGCATGCTCGCCATGATGCCGATCGCGTTCCTGGCGGCGCTGTGGCTCGGCTATGTCGTCGCCGGAACTGGCGTGGTGAGCGAAGCCTGGCTGATCGCGGGCATGGCAGCGATCGGCTTCGTGACGCCGGTGGCGATCCTGCTCCTTCTCGCGCCGGCGCGGAAACGCTGGCGCGCGGCGGAGCACCGCCCGCGCTGGCAGCGCGAGGGTTGGCTTATCGCCTATGCGCTGCTCGGTTTCGTCGCGTCGGCGCTGCCGCGTCCGTGGTGGCCGGCGCTGATCCTGCTGCCCGCCATCGTCATCGCTGGCTGGGCCTATGTCGCGACCCCGCGCGCCGAACCGGGCCCGTTGCGGATCGGCGGCAGCGCCGTGACCTTTGCCATCGCAGGCTTTTTCGGCCTGGTGATGTTCGACCAGCTCGCGCCCGCCGAAGCCTTCGCGCTCGGGACGATGGCTGCGCTGCTGGTCTATCTGCGGATCGGGGCCTGGCCGGCGGTGCGGACCATGATCGAGGATCTGCTCTGGCAGCACCGCGAATGGATCATCCTGGCCAGTATCGTCGCCGGGCTCGGCACAGCCGTCGGCATCTGGCTGCTGCGCGAGCGGTGGCAGCCGGTCCTGCCCTTCTATCCGGTGGCGCTCGCCGCCATCGCGCTGGTGCCGCTGGTCGGCGCGCCGGCACGCGGTTTTGGCGGGCCGCCGCGCTGGATCGCGCGCACGCTGTTGATCCTCGCCTTTTTCTGGGCGTTCGGCGCATCGGTACCACCGTCAGAACCCCGGACGTCGACCAACGCCAGCGGCGTACCCTTTGTCCTGGGTGGCGACCTTGGGAATGCCGATGCGGATATGAGGCGGATGGAGGCCAATGTCAGCGGCTTCTCCCAGGTCCGGCAGGGCAATCCCGATCTTTACGACGCCATCCGCGCGGTGATGGTCCGGTATCGCAGCAACGAGATCACCCGCGATCAGGCCAATGCGCAGATCGGGACGCTCGTCACCGCGGAGCTTCGCGAAAGATTGCCCGAGGCGCAGACCGGCCCGCTGGTCGAATGGCTGCGAATCCGGATGGACCGGCTCGAGGCACTACGAAGGGCCAAGCCCGCCCTGTGCGCCTCGGAAAAGACCGCGATGGACGACGACATGGTACCCGAGCGGATTCGCCGGCGGGCCAGCGCCCAAACCTATGACATCGTCTCCACGACCTCGGCCACGCCCGAGGAGATGGCCCGGGGCCGGGTCATCAGCGGCAGCACGCTTGTCCGCCGGGCGTCGGCCGCGCTGCACATCGACCAGCGGGCGCTGATCGAGCGGCTCGACGGAAAGCGCGGCGACGTGCTCGCCTGCGACGCAAAGATCGCGCTGACTCAGGCGCTGCTCGACAGCGACAGTCTCGACGATATCGCCGCGACCTTGCGGGCCGAATTCAGCCGCGCGCGGGATGCCAAGCCCGTCCCTCCGCCGGCGCAGGAAAAAGCCGGCGGCCGCAAGGTGCAGCCGCCGGCTTGAGATGGGGATCGTCCGGGCAACCCGCCCGGGCAGCTGAGGACCGTAGGATCTCAGGCGCCCTGGGGCGCCGGCGTTCCGAACGGGCCCTTGGGGCGCCGCGTGCGCGGGATCGAGGTGCCGCCGGTCGGCACCGCCGGGCCCTTGGGGCCGCTGTCGATGCGGCCGATTTCCTCGCCGGCGATCAGCTTCTTGATCTCGTCGCCCGACAGAGTCTCATATTCGAGCAAAGCGCCGGCCAGCAGATGAAGCTGGTCGAGATGCTTGTGGAGCAGCTCCTTGGCGCGGTTGAGGCCGCCCTCGACGATCGTCTTGATCTCGTCGTCGATCAGCTGCGCGGTCTGGTTGGACATGCGCACCGGACGGCTCGACGAATAGCCGAGGAAGCTTTCGCCCTCGGGCTCGGCATATTCGAGCGGGCCGAGCTTGTCGGACATGCCCCAGCGCGTGACCATGTCGCGGGCCAGGCCCGTGGCATATTGGATGTCGCTCGACGCGCCGGACGAGACCTTGTCATAGCCGAAGATCACTTCCTCGGCGACGCGCCCGCCCATCGAGACCGCGAGGTTCGCGTACATCTTGTCGCGGTGATAGCTGTAGCTGTCCCGTTCCGGCAGCCGCATGACCATGCCGAGCGCGCGGCCGCGCGGGATGATCGTCGCCTTGTGGATCGGGTCCGATGCCGGCTCATGGATCGAAACGATCGCGTGGCCCGCCTCATGATAGGCGGTCATGCGCTTCTCGTCCTCGGTCATCACCATGGAACGCCGCTCTGCGCCCATCATGACCTTGTCCTTGGCTTCTTCGAACTCGGCCATGGCGACCAGCCGCTTGCCCTTGCGCGCCGCGGTCAGGGCCGCCTCGTTGACGAGGTTGGCGAGATCGGCGCCCGAGAAGCCCGGCGTGCCGCGCGCGATGACGCGCGGATCGACGTCGGGCGCCAGCGGCACCTTCTTCATATGGACCTGGAGGATCTTCACCCGGCCCTCGATGTCCGGACGCGGCACCACCACCTGGCGGTCGAAACGGCCCGGGCGCAACAGCGCGGGATCGAGCACGTCGGGACGGTTGGTCGCGGCGATGATGATGATGCCTTCGTTCGCCTCGAAACCGTCCATCTCAACGAGGAGCTGGTTCAGCGTCTGCTCGCGCTCGTCATTACCGTTGCCCAGGCCGGCGCCGCGATGGCGGCCGACSGCGTCGATYTCGTCGATGAAGAYGATGCACGGCGCGGWCTTCTTGGCCTGTTCGAACATGTCGCGCACGCGGCTGGCGCCGACGCCGACGAACATCTCGACGAAATCGGAGCCCGAGATGGTGAAGAAGGGCACGCCCGCCTCACCCGCGATGGCGCGGGCGAGCAGCGTCTTGCCGGTACCGGGCGAGCCGACCAGCAGCGCGCCCTTGGGGATCTTGCCGCCGAGGCGGGCGAACTTGGTCGGGTCCTTCAGGAACTCGACGATCTCCTGCAGCTCCTCGCGCGCCTCGTCGATGCCGGCGACGTCGTCGAAGGTTACCTTGCCTTCGCGCTGAGTCAGCATCTTCGCGCGGCTCTTGCCGAAGCCCATCGCGCCGGAGCCCGAATTCTTCTGCATCTGGCGCAGCACGAAAAAGGCGATGCCCAGGAACAGCAGGAACGGCAGCGACTGGACCAGCAGATATTGCCAGATCGGCGGGCCATCCTCAGGCCGCGCCGTGATCGTCACATTCTTGTCGCGCAGGCGGTCGGTCAGCTTGGGATCGGCCGGCGCATAGGTGCGGAACTTGCTCGAATCCTTCAGCGTGCCGGTGATCACCTCGCCCGCGACGTTGACGTCCTGGACCGTGCCGGCCTCGACCTTGTCGAGGAACGTCGAATAGGGAATGGTGCTGCTCGCCACCGGCTGGGCGCGACCGTCGATCAGCGTCACGAACAGCGCAAGCGCGACGAGGATGCCGACCCAGATCAACAGGCTCTTCATCCAGGGGTTGCCGCCCCCGCTATCCGGGCTCGGCTGCTTGTCATTCTCGTTCATGGGTATCCGGTACCTTTCACGCTACAAGATAAGCGGTGTGAGGTTAATGGCAATGGAACAACGCAATGCTTTCGTTGATCAGTGTGATCGGCGCGGCGGAGCCTCACGAAAGTGCCACAGATCACCTTTTGCCGACGCCATCACCTCGGCCTGGGTGGCGGCTTTTCCGGCTTCGAGCGCGTCGAGCAGCGATTCGAGGTTGGCGGAACGGGACCAATGCCCCCCGCCCATGCCGTTCATCATGATCACATGGTCGATCGCCATCCGCGCCAGATAGCGGCGGATCGCCCGAGGCAGGCCCCCGACATCGATCTTCGCCTCGAAATCCCCGGCCGGCAGCGCCCGCTCCTGCCATAGCCACTGGCTGATCGCGAGCAGATCGGCGTCGACGTCCGCCAGATAGGCCGCGGAGCGCCCGATCTGGACGGGATCGATCCACGGCGCGGCGCCAAGCAGTCGGCGGAACCGGGTCCGGTCGAACCGGTCGTCGTCATTGCTCGGATCGTCCACGAATGGCAGCCCCATCGCCTCCGCCAGCGCCACCAGTTCCCGGTGACGCCAGCCAAGCAGCGGCCTGACGAGCAGCAGCGGCGCATAGGAGATCGCGACGCCCATTTCTTCCTCGACGACCGACATCGGCACGTCGAGCTCCTGCCGCGCCCGCACCGCAGCGAGCCCGGAAAGGCCCGCGCCCCGCGCCGCCCGCATCAGGAAGGTTTCGGCCTGATCATCGGCATGATGCGCCGTCGCCAGCGCGACCGCCCCCGACTCGATTGCCCAGCGCCGCAGCAGCACATAGCGTTCCTGCCGCGCCCAGGCCTGGATATTGTCGCCGGCATCGGGTGGAACGGCGATGCGCAGGCTCCGGTGCGCAATGCCCGCGCCGGCACACCAGCCGGCCACCATCGCCGCCTCATCAGCGGATTCGGGCCGCAGGCCATGGTCGACCGTCGCCGCGATCACCTGCCCGGGAAAGGCGGTAGCGGCCAGCGCCAGCATCGCCATGCTGTCGGGTCCGCCGGACACCGCCAGCGCGATCCGCTCGTTCGGCGCCGGGACACGCCCCAGCACCGCGTGGACATCTTTGCGGAATCGATCGACCGAGACAGTATCCGGCGCGCTCACGCGCACTTGCTTAGCTGGATCCCGGCCTGCGCCGGGATGACCCGCCGGCGCGGGTCACTTGCACTTCGCCTCGGTCCGGCCGCGCGCGATGTCGGTCTTCATCGTCGCGCTGATCTTCGCCGCATAGACGTCGCTCAGTTCGCCATAGACCTTGCAGGCATCGCCCGGCTTGCCGAGCTTCATCAACGCCGACGCCAGATAATAAAGGCTGTCGGGCGCCCGCTCGCCATCGGGCATCTTCTTGTAATTGTCGTAAAAGGCGATCGAGGCGAGCGACGGCTTGCCTTCGTCGAGATAGGCGCGGCCGAGCAGGTTCTGCGCATAGCTGGCGCGCTTGTGCTTGGGATAGGTCGTGACGACCTTCTTCAGCTGCGCCTCCGCCTCGGGATAGAATTGGCCCTGCCACAGGCGATAGCCATAGAGATAGGCATCCTCGGCCGGATCGTCGCTGACCGACTTCTCGACCGCCGCCAGTTTCTGGGCGCGCACCGGGTCCTTGGCCGCGCTGGCAGGCGCGGGTGGCGTCGCGGCCGGGCGGCCCGGCGTCGCCGCCGGTGGCCGCGTGCTCGACCCCGCCCGCGGCGTCACCACCTCGGCCGTGCCGGCCACCGGCGCACCGACCGGGCTCGCGCCCATACCCGCCGACGAGGCATTGTCTTCCAGCACCCGCAGCCGGGCATCGACCGTGCGCTTGTACGCCTCAAAGGCCTCCTCGACCTGGCGAATCCGGTACTGGCTGGTCTCGACCTGGCCGGTCAGGCTGGTGATCTGCGATTCGAGCGCGTTCACCCGCGCGTCGAGATCGGCGACCGGGCTCGATGCCGGGCTTCCCGGGATGTCGGGATTTTGCTGAGGCGTGGTGATGTCGGGCTGGACGAACTGATCCCTGCCGCCCGGAAACACCTTGCGCTGCACCGCGCGCATCTCGCTCTCGAGGCGGCCGACGCGACCCTCGATCGCCGCCTGGCCCTGGGCGACACCCGGCACGAGGCCAACCCCCGCCACCATCATCGCCGTCGTCGCCATCATCACGAAATTACGCATCTACACGTCCCGCTATCCTGAGTGTCAGGCTATAGCTGACACCGACATTCTGTCGCCAGCCTTAAGGTGTCGCGGTCGGGGCGGGCGCCGGGGCGAAGGCCGGCGGCGCGGCAACGTCGGTCGGCGTCGGGGCCGGCTCGACGGTCGTGCTCCGCGCGCGCCGCGTCGGCGCCACTGCCGCCGGTGCGACCGGCAAGGGCGTGCCATTGGCCCGGGCCTGCAGCGCGGCCGCCCCGATCGGCACGTCCTTGATCGCCACCCTGCCGTCGCCGAGCGGCGCCACCAGCGACCCGTTGAGCATCACCTGCAGCTTGTCCGGCCGCCCGATATTGATCATCGGATTATTCGCATCGGCCGGCACGTCATAGCGGTCGCCCGGCTTCAGCGTGTTTTCGTAGAGCGTGGTGCCGGCCGCGTCATAGACCCGCATCCACACCTCGTCGGTTGCGGTCAGGGTCACCTGCCCGCTCGCGGCCGGCGTGGGCGTCGGGGCGGGCGCCGGCTGCTCTTCGGCGGTCTCGCTCAGCACAGGGGCGGGCGCCTCCTCCGCACGGAACAGGCTGGTACCGTACCAGAGCCCCCCGCCGATCGCGAGCAACAGCGCAAGGATGCACGCGATGATCGCGATGCCGGCAGTCGGCACCCGCGAGGCCTCGGCCACCGTATAGGTTTCATAATCGGTGCGGCGCACGCCCTGGTCGTTCTGACTGCGTACGTCGCGCGCGATCGCGACCTCGTCGGCGCCGACCGCCCGGGCATAGGCCTTGGCGAAGCCGACCGAATAGGTGATCGAGGGCAGCGCCGCGAAGTTGGATGCCTCGATCGCCTCGAGCTGACGAATCGGAATGCGGGTCCGCGCCGCGATCTCGGCCAGCGACAGGCCCTGCGCCTCGCGCGCCTCGCGCAGACGCTCGCCAGCGGTCTTGGGGAACAATGTCGCTTCTTCGCCGGAATCGGTGTCGGTCATGATCTTCTCCGGCGAGGCAGGTTGCGCCCTCTATGATTTTCCCGCGCCGCCGCGTGTCTCACAAAGGGACTGCGCTGAGTCAACGGCCTGCGGTGCTGCCTGTCACACTATCATGCCAGTTCGACGCCGCTTTTTGCCGCCCAGGCCGTCAGCGCCCCGCGCATGTCGCGCGGCGGCTTCGCCAGCAGCTCGTCCATGAACGCGACCAGCGCGGCGCGGTCGAGCGAACGGACCATCGCCTTGATCGGCCCGACCGCGGCGGGCGTGATCGACAGCCGGTCGATGCCGAGCCCTATCAGCGCCATCGCCTCGAGCGGCCGCCCGCCCATCTCGCCGCATACCGCGAGCTGGACGTTCGAGGCGCGCGTCGGCGCGACCAGCCGGCGCAGGAAGCGCAGGATCGCCGGACTCAGCCAGTCATAGCGTTCGGCAAGCCTCGGATTGGCGCGGTCCGCGGCGAACAGGAACTGAGTCAGATCATTGGTGCCGACCGACAGGAAATCGATATGGGGCAACAGCAGGTCGAGCTGCTCGGCCAGGGCCGGTACCTCAAGCATCGCGCCGTAGCGAATCTCGGCCGGCAGCTTGCGCCCGCGCGCCGCCATCCAGTCGCGCTGCGCCTCGAACAAACCGCGCGCCTCGTCGAACTCCCAGGGCTCGGAGACCATCGGAAACATCACGTTGAGCGTGCGCCCCGACGCCGCCTCGAGCAGCGCGCGGGCCTGAACCTTCATCAGGCCGCCGCGATCCAGCGCGAGCCGGAGCGCGCGCCAGCCCATCGCCGGATTCTCCTCGTCGGCATCTTCCTTGTTGAGATAGGGCAGGGCCTTGTCGCCGCCGATATCGACGGTGCGGAAGATCACCGGCCGGTCGCCCGCCGCGTCGAGCACGTCGCGATAGAGCCGCTGCTGCCGCTCGCGCGCCGGGAGCGTCGCCGAGATCAGGAACTGGAATTCGGTGCGGAACAGGCCGATGCCGTCAGCACCGGTCAGGTCGAGCGCGGCGACATCGTTGCGAAGACCCGCATTGACCATCACGGTCACCCGGTGTTCGTCCAGGGTGATCGGCGCTTCGGTCTTGAGCGCGGCGAAGGCGGCGCGGCGCTTCTGGCGAAGCTGCAGCTTGGTCTCGAACGCTTCCTCCATCGCGGCCGAGGGGCGCGCAAAGACGGTGCCTTCGGTCACGTCGAGCAGGAGCAGATCGCCCTCGCCGATCAGCTGGCGCACGCTCTTGACCCGACCCAGCACCGGCACGCCCATGGCGCGCGCGACGATCGTGACATGCGCGGTGAGCGAGCCTTCCTCGAGCACCACACCTTTCAGCCGGCGACGGTCATATTCGAGCAGTTCGGCCGGACCCAGATTGCGCGCGATCAGGATGGTGTCCTGCCGCAACCCCATCTGCGCCGCGGTGCCCATCTGGCCGGAAACGATGCGCAGCAGCCGGTTGGACAGGTCCTCCAGGTCGTGCATGCGATCCGCGAGCAGCGGATCGTCGATCTGTCGCATGCGCATCCGGGTGCGCTGCTGCACACGCTCGATCGCTGCCTCGGCGGTCAGGCCGGAATCGATCGCCTCGTTGATCCGGCGGCTCCAGCCCTCGTCATAGGCGAACATCTTGTAGGTCTGCAGCACCTCGTCATGCTCGCCACCCACGCCGAACTCGGCCTGTGCCGCCATGCGCTCGATCTGCTCGCGCATCTTGTCGAACGCGGCATAGACCCGGTGGCGCTCCGCCTCGGTATCGTCCGCGACGGTATGCTCGATGGTGATGCGCGGCTGGTGATAGACGGCATAGCCCGACGCCATGCCATCGACGAGCTTGAGGCCCGGGATGCGCATCGGCGCGGTGGACTGCGGACGCGCCGAGGCGCCGCCGCTCGCATCGGCGAGATCGGCATTGGCGATCAGCTCGCTCAGCACCATGGCGACGGTCTGCAGGGCTTCGATCTCGACATCGTCATATTTATGGGGATCGGCATGCTGGACGCACAGCACACCCACCGCACGTTCGCGCCGGATGATCGGAACGCCGGCGAAGCTGTGGAATTTCTCCTCGCCGGTTTCGGGCTTGTAGGCGAAATCGGGGTGCGACGCGGCCTCGTCCAGGTTCAGCGTCTCGACTTCCTGCGCGATCGTGCCGACCAGCCCCTCGCCCATGGCGAGCTTGGTGACATGCACCGCCTCCTGCGCCAGCCCGCGCGTGGCGTAGAGTTCGAGCACGCCGTCGCGCAGCAGATAGATCGAGCAGACCTCGCTCGACATCGCCTCGCCGACGATCTGCACCACTGAATTGAGCTTTGCCTGCGCCGTGGTGCGCGACGCCATCAGGTCGTGGAGGCGGACGAGGATCTCACGGGCGGAGGCGGCGGCGCTGGGCATGATCTGGCGCTAACAGATTGTGAAGGGCTGGGCCATAATGCTGCGCAACATGATTGCTGTTCCGGGAAGAAGTGGCGATCACCGCTCGCCACGGCCCTGCTCGCCGCTGCGGATACCAGCCACACCGCGCTCAGGGCTTGGGCCTCCAGCATGATTTCAAGCGCGCGAGGCTATCCTCGACCCAGTCCGCAAGCGGCGTGCCGACATCGCTCGTCCACGTCATGCGGCTGAGCCCAAGCTGATCCTCGACCGGCATCGTGAGTCCATAGCCGATTCCGTCAACCAGAATTTCGGTCGGCGCGGGTCCGAGGCCGGGCGGCACGATCGCCGGCGGCTTCAGGGCGCGAAGCCGCGCCATCACCATATGTACGGCGGGGCAACTCCGGCTGTCGGCCCAAACGCGTGTGAGAGAGCCGTCACGAAAGCGCTGCGTCAGCCGCAGCTTATATTGCACGACGCCGCCCGCGTTCCCGTCGGTCCCGATATCAACCGTTTCGGTCCGATGCTCCAGCGTGGGGCTTCGCGAGAAGTGGCCCCAGGCACGATCTGCAAACGGGTCAATGGGCGGCGCAGCTATTTGCAGCACTATCGCCATCACTGTGAGCATCGCGAGTCCTCGGAATAGTCAAGAACGGATGGAGCGTAGTGGTAAAATCGCGAGGTCGACAGAGGCGTTCAACCGAGGACAAGCGCTCCAGGCTAGTCGAACAGCCCATCCTGCGTACTGGCCGGTGGATTGAGCCCAAGATGTTTCCACCCCCCCGCATTGAGCATCCGGCCCCGGGCGGTGCGCGCGATCAGGCCCAACTGGATCAGATAGGGCTCGATCACTTCCTCGACCGTGTCGCGCGGCTCGCTGAGGCCCGCCGCCAGCGTCTCCACCCCGACCGGCCCGCCGCGATAGACATCGGCGATCATCATCAGATAGCGCCGGTCCATCGCGTCGAGCCCGAGCTTGTCGACTTCGAGCCGGTTGAGCGCCGCATCCGCCGCCACCGCGTCGACCGTCTCGCGCCCGGCGACATTGGCGAAATCGCGCACCCGCCGCAGCAACCGCCCGGCGATGCGCGGCGTGCCGCGCGACCGGCGCGCGATCTCGTGCGCGCCATCGGGCGAGACATGCAGGTCGAGCAACGCCGCCGCCCGGGTGACGACCTTTTCCAGCTCGTCGACGGTATAGAAATGGAGCCGCACCGGAATGCCGAACCGGTCGCGCAACGGCGTGGTGAGCAGGCCTTGGCGCGTGGTCGCACCGACCAGAGTGAAGCGCGGCAGATCGATCCTGACCGAGCGCGCCGAAGGTCCTTCGCCGATCATCAGGTCGAGCGCACGGTCCTCCATCGCGGGATAGAGCACTTCCTCGACCGCGGGCGCGAGGCGGTGGATCTCGTCGATGAACAGCACGTCGCCATCCTCGAGATTGGTCAGCAGCGCGGCGAGGTCACCCGACTTGGCGATGACCGGGCCGGAGGTGGCGCGGAACCCCACGCCCATCTCGCGCGCGATGATCTGCGCCAGCGTGGTCTTGCCGAGCCCGGGCGGGCCGAAGAACAGCACATGATCGAGTGCATCGCCGCGCGATCTCGCCGCCGAGATGAAGACGCGCAGATTCTCCCGCGCCGCCTTCTGCCCGACAAACTCGTCGAGCGACTTCGGACGCAGCGCCGCGTCGATATCCTCGGGCTTGCGTCCGGGCGTGATAAGGCGGTCGCTGTCACTCACTGAGCGGCGATAGCGCGCCGACGCTGGCGGGGGCAAGGCGCGCGCACTATGAGGGCGCAATGAACGACCTTCCCGACCTGTATCTCCCCGCCGCGATGGCCGGCCCCCTGATGGACGAGCTGGAAAAACGCTTCGTCGTGCACCGCGACAATCCGCCACCGACAACGCGCGCCATCGTCGGCGGCGGATCGGTGGTGGTCGACCAGGCGCTGCTCGACCGGCTGCCCGCGCTGGAGATCGTCTCGGTCAATGGCGTCGGCTATGAGCGGATCGATCTCGACGCGGTCCGCGCGCGCGGCGTGCGGGTGACGACCACGCTCGACATCCTCACTGACGATGTCGCCGATCTCGCCATCGGGCTGATGCTGGCGGTCGACCGGCGCCTCGCCTTCAACGACCGGACGGTTCGCGCAGGCGGCTGGAACGTCCCGCTTGGCCGGCGCTCCAGTGGTCGGCGAATCGGCATTTTCGGCTTCGGCACGATCGGTCAGGCGATCGCGAAGCGCGCCGCGGTGTTCGCCAGCGACGTGCTTTATACCGCCCGGCACGAGCGGCCGGACTCGGGCTATCGCTTCGTGCCGGACATCGGCGCTTTGGCAGAAGCGTGCGACACGCTGATCCTGATCGCGCCTGGCGGCGACGCGACGCGCAACATCGTCAATGCCGATGTGCTGGCCAGGCTCGGCAAGGACGGCGTGCTGATCAACGTCGCGCGCGGCAGCCTGGTCGACGAGCCTGCGCTGATCGCCGCGCTGGAGGCAGGGACGATCCGTGGCGCGGGCCTCGATGTGTTCGCCGACGAGCCGCATGTCCCGGAAGCGTTCCGGACGCTGGATCAGGTCGTGCTCATCCCGCACCAGGGCAGCGCCACGGTCGAGAGCCGCACGGAAATGGCGGCGCTGGTGGTGGCCAATCTCGACGCGCATTTCGCGGGCAAGCCGCTGCTCACGCCGATCGCTTGAGCCCTGTTCGAGCGTTGGACGGGTCTTCCTCTCCCCGTTCGGGCTGAGCTTGTCGAAGCCCTGTTCTTTCTTCCGCCCAAGGGAAGAACAGCCCTTCGACAAGCTCAGGGCGAACGGGGGGTGAATCACCCTACCCGTCATGCACCTCATAATGCGTGACGTGCGGCTCCAGCTCGATCAGGAAATCCCGGTCGAAGTCGTAATATTTCGCGACCTCATGATCTTCGCCCGCAAAGCGCCTGATCGCTTCCAGGTCCGGCCAGAAGCTCAGCATCTGGAAATGCACCACCGCGCCCTCGGCCCGGTGCAGGCACCAGGCGCCGAGATTGCCCGGCGTCGACTTATAGTCGGGAAGGGCAACCTCACGCATATGCGCCAGATAGGCCTCCGCCTTGGCTGCCGGGACGGCGCCATACCACAGCCGCGCGATCACGCCCTGGACGCCTTGCGCAGCGCCAGCCGCACGAGCGCGTCCAGCGTGGCACCCGAACCCAGCTCTTCCTCCGCCGCGGCAACCGCGGCGCTGGCCTCCGCGGGGCGGAAACCGAGGTTGAGCATCGCCGAGATCGCATCCGCGCCCGCGCCGCTCGCCGCGACCGGGCTCGCCCCGCCGATCGCGATGCCGCCGATCCTGTCCTTCAGCTCGCGCACGATGCGCTCGGCGAGCTTCGGCCCGACGCCATTGGCGCGGGCGACCATCGCCTTGTCCTGCGCGGCGATGGCGCGGCTGAGGTCGGACGGGTCGAGCGCCGACAGGATCGCCAGCGCCACGCGCGCGCCGACGCCCTGAACGCCGGTCAGCAACCGGAACCAGTCACGCTCGCTCGCGGTGGCGAAGCCGACCAGGCGGATAAAATCCTCCGCGACCAGCATCTCGGTGTGCAGCATCGCCGCCTCACCGACCGGCCCGATCGCGGCCAGGGTGCGGGACGACGCACCGACGAGATAGCCGACGCCACCGACATCGATCACCGCATGATCGATGCCAAGGGAGTCGAGGCGGCCTTTGAGATGGGCGATCATGGGCCAAAAATCTTCCGTTCGGGCTGAGCTTGTCGAGCCGGAGGCCGGCCGCAGGCCAACCCCTGTTCTTTCTGGCTACCGTAGAGAGAAGAACAGTCCTTCGACAAGCTCAGGACGAACGGGAGAGGGAGCGCGCGCTCGCGATGTGATGCGCATGGCAGATCGCCACCGCCAGCGCGTCGGCGGCATCGGGGCCGTCGATCTTCACGCCCGGCAACAGGCGCCCCACCATGGCATGGACCTGCGCCTTTTCCGCCGCGCCGGTGCCGACGACCGCCTTCTTGACCAGCCGCGCGGCATATTCGCCGACCTCCAGCCCCGTCCGCGCCAGCGCGCACAGCACCACGCCGCGCGCCTGGCCGAGCTTCAGCGTCGATTGCGGGTTGGCGTTGACGAACACTTCCTCGACCGCGGCCGCGTCGGGCGCATGGTCGACGATCAGCGCGCCCAGCATCGCATCGAGGTGCGCCAGCCGGCGGGGGAGCATCGCGGCGCTGTCGGTCTTCAGCCGGCCATTGGCGAGGTGCGACAGCCGGTTGCCATCGGCACGGATCAGCCCCCAGCCGGTCGTGCCGAGCCCGGGATCGAGGCCGAGGATGATCATATCCTCCCCGGCCCGGGGAGGATTGAGGTCACCCTAATTTCTCCAGCACGGCGTCGGACACGTCGTAATTGCCCCATACCTGCTGCACGTCATCATCCTCGTCGAGGACATCGATCAGCTTGAACAACAGGCCGGCATCGTCCTCGCCGACCTCGACCATCGTCTGCGGCTTCCAGGCGAGCTTCGCGCCCTCGGGCTCGCCGAGCACCGGGGTCAGCGCCTTCACCACTTCGTGCAGCGCGTCGTTCGAGGTCCAGATCTCATGGCCATCATCGCCCGATTCGACATCCTCGGCACCCGCGTCGAGCGCTGCCTCGAACACCTTTTCCGCATCGCCGGCGCTCGCCGGATAGGAGATCAGGCCCATCCGGTCGAAGCCATGGCTGACCGAGCCGCTCGCGCCCAGATTGCCGCCATTCTTCGAAACGGCGGTGCGGACATTGGTCGCGGTGCGGTTGCGATTGTCGGTCAGCGCTTCGATGATCAGCGAGACGCCGCCGGGGCCGAACCCCTCATAGCGGATCTCTTCGTAATTCTCCCCGTCGCCCCGCTCGGCCTTGTCGATCGCGCGCTGGATATTGTCCTTGGGCATCGACTGCGCCTTGGCGGCGTTGACCGCCGCGCGCAGCCGCGGGTTCATGTCCGGATCGGGCGTGCCCATCTTCGCCGCCACGGTGATTTCGCGGCTGAGCTTGGAGAAGGCGGCGGACCGTTTCTTGTCCTGTGCGCCCTTGCGGTACATGATGTTCTTGTATTTGGAATGGCCTGCCATGGGACGTCCTGAAAACTAACCGTTCGGGCTGAGCTTGTCGAAGCCCTGCCCTTGCTGCACCTGAGGTAGAAGAAAGAACAGTCCTTCGACAAGCTCGGGACGAACGGAAAAGGGTGGCTTAGTCGAGTCCGAGCGCTGCCTTGTAGGTGTCGAGCAGCATCTCGGCCTCGTCGCGGTGATGCTTTTCCATCTTGCGCAGCTTGACGATTGTGCGGATCGTCTTGGTGTCGAAGCCGGTCGATTTGCATTCGGCGTAGACGTCCTTGATGTCGTCCGCGATGCCCTTTTTCTCTTCCTCGAGCCGCTCGATGCGCTCGATCAAAAGGCGAAGCTGGTCGGCGGCGATCACGTCGCTCATGAAATAGTCCCCGGGGTTGATTCGTTGGAAAGGTGGGGGGCTTTAAGCCAGCGCGGCGCCCCCGTCACGCATTCTTCGCGACGCTCTCCGCCATGCGCCGGAGCTGCTCGGGCGACGCCTCGCCCTGATGGTCCGCCTTCCACTGCGCATAGGGCATGCCGTAGATCGCTTCGCGCGCGCCCTCCTTGTCGAGCGCGCCGTCGGACGCCTCCTGTATCCAGTCCGACAGGCAGTTGCGGCAGAATCCGGCGAGTCCCATCAGGTCGACATTCTGCGCATCGCTGCGGTGGCGCAAATGCAGCACGAGCCGGCGGAAGGCGGCTGCCGCCACGGCATCGTCGATCGTCTCCAATTCGGCCATTTTACGCGCTCCACGGTTGATCCCCCCGTGATAGGGGTTAGAGCCAAGCGCGCACAAGCCGAGGAACGCGTTACATGACCAAGGCCATCAGCCCCCGATCGCGCAAGGTGCGCGTGCTCGCGACACTGGGGCCCGCCAGCAGCACCGCCGAGATGATCGGCAAGCTGTTCGAAGCAGGCGCCGACGCTTTCCGCGTGAACATGAGCCACGGCGACCAGGCCTCGAAGGTCGCGGTGATCCAGGCGATCCGCAGTCTCGAAAAGAAATATGGCCGCCCCACCACCATCCTCGCCGATCTGCAGGGCCCGAAACTGCGCGTCGGCAAGTTCGAGGGCGGCCGCACCGAGCTGGTCACCGGATCGACCTTCATCCTCGACCGCGACAAGACGCCGGGCGACGCGACCCGGGTCGAGCTGCCCCACCGCGAGATCTTCGAGGCGATCGAGCCGGGCGCACGGCTGCTGCTCGACGACGGCAAGCTGGTGCTGCGGGTCGAGAGCCATGAGGAAAAGAAGATCGTCACCACCGTGGTGGTCGGCGGTGCGCTGTCCAACAACAAGGGGCTGAACGTGCCCGACGTGGTCGTGCCGATGGCGGCGCTGACCGAAAAGGACCGCAGCGACCTGGCCTTCGCGATCGACCAGGGCGTCGACTGGATCGCCCTCAGCTTCGTCCAGCGCCCGGAGGACCTCGCCGAGGCGCGCAAGCTGATTCAGGGCAAGGCCGCGCTGATGGCCAAGATAGAGAAGCCGTCGGCGATCGACCGGCTGGAGGAGATCGTCGAGCAATGCGATGGCGTGATGGTCGCGCGCGGCGATCTCGGCGTCGAGCTGCCACCCGAATCGGTGCCGCCGCTGCAGAAGCGCATCGTCGAGACCGCGCGCCGCCTCGGCCGTCCGGTGA
Source organism: Sphingomonas sp. P2_B6 (assembly GCF_056404755.1). Lineage (NCBI taxonomy): Bacteria > Pseudomonadati > Pseudomonadota > Alphaproteobacteria > Sphingomonadales > Sphingomonadaceae > Sphingomonas > Sphingomonas sp. P2_B6. The sequence goes on along the minus strand of NZ_JBFUDK010000008.1, from coordinate 139,560 downwards.
TCGTGGCGACTCAGATGCTCGAATCGATGATCACCGCGCCGACCCCGACCCGCGCCGAAGTCTCCGACGTGGCAACCGCGGTCTATGACGGCGCCGACGCGATCATGCTGTCGGCGGAAAGCGCGGCGGGTGCCTGGCCGATCGAATCGGTCGCGATGATGAATTCGATCGGTGAAGCGGTCGAGCGCGACCCGATGCACGGCGACCGAATTCATTTCACCGTCACCCGCCCCGACCCCACCACCGCTGACGCGCTGGCCGAGGCGGCGAAGAACATCGCGGCGACCGTGACCGCGGCGGCGATCATCTGCTTCACCTCGTCGGGCTCCACCGCCCGCCGCGTCGCACGCGAGCGGCCTTCGGTGCCGCTGCTGGTGCTAACCCCGAAGATCGAGACGGCGCGGCGGCTCGGCCTGCTCTGGGGCACGCATGCGGTGCACACCCGCGACGTTGAATCCTTCGAGGACATGGTCGCCAAGGCCAAGCGCATGGCGATCCGCCACAATATCGCCAAGGCCGGCGACCGGCTGATCATCATCGCCGGTGTCCCGTTCCGCACGCCCGGCTCGACCAATGTGCTGCACGTCGTGCGGGTGATCGGCGACGAGTTGAAAGGCTATGGCGGCTAGTTCCTAAGGCGTAAGCGCCAAAGGGTGGCTGGCCAGCAACCGGTCACGGGTAAGCAGTTTGACGCCCAACTCCTGTGCCTGGATCAGCAGAATTTCGTCGAACGGGTCTCGGTGCGGTGTCGGATGCTTTAGCGATGCGACGGCCTGATCGGGTGTCAGGACCAGGATGCCGATGCCCAGGATATCGAGCCCCGCTCGAATCTCGACCGGATCGGCTGGCCCCTTTCTCGCACCCGAGGCCGTGACGCGCTCCCATTTGAGGCGCAACTCCCAGAGCGAGATCGCCGATACGAGGGAATCATTTTCTTCGATCGCTGCCAATTCCGCCGGACGCAACACGCTCGGGTCGCGCACGAGCCAGAGTGCGATATGCGTATCGAGCAGCAGTGTCATTGCGGTTCGACGTCAGGATTCCCATCAAGCATCAGTGCCCTGCGACTATATTCCGGATCGTTGAAATCAGCCGGCCACATTTCTTCGGCCGTAAGAGCGCCCCAACCCCGATCTTGGCGAAATCGTTCGAGTGCCCTCCAGTCCAGCGTCTTCCTTGCCGGAGCCGGACCGAGTTCCGCCACCGCAACGCCGTGTTTGGTGATCGTCACACGTTCGCCGCGTTCAACCGCGGCGAGAGCCCGCGCAAACTGCGCCCGTGCCTCGCGAACCGACATTTCCATGATCGCCTCCAGATATGTACACGGTGTACACAAATATGCGCATGCGGACAAGCAGCCTCGATTCAACGCAGGCGCCGATCATGAGAGCGTGACGCGGTCCGCAAGCCGGGCGCGCTCTTTGACATGGCTGGATGATGTTGGACGATAACGGCGCGGTGCCACGCCCCTGTTACGCGGAAAAACCGCGCCGTTTTCGACATTTTTTCGGCATTTTTTCCGCTGTTACGCCGCAACAGGGAAAAGCCACCCCAACCCGCTGGAATCGCTCGCCCAAATCGGCCCGGAATTCCAACATAACAGCGAAAGAAAAAAGGGGAGCGGCGTAACAGCGAAAAACCCGGGTCGCTGTTGGACGAATCAGGCGCGGAGTAGCCCCAGCGCGCTGAGCTGCCCGCGCAACGTCGGAGCGTCGACAAACTGCAGGCCGCGCATCCCGACTCCGTTCGCCGCGGCGACATTGTCCTCGCGGTCGTCGATGAACACCGCCTCGCCCGGCTGAAGGCCGAAGCGGTCGAGCGCGAGGTGGTAGATGGCGGGATCGGGCTTCACCAGCCGCTCGTCGCCCGAGACCACGATATCGCGGAACCGGTCGAAGGTGGCGGCTTCACGGTCACGGAAGGGGCGCCAGAACTCGCCCGAGAAATTGGTGATGGCGAACAGCGGCACGCCGGCCGCGTCGATCTCCTCGACCAGCTCGCCCATGCCCGGCAGCAAGCCCGGGATCGTGTCGCTGAAGCGCGGCCCCCAAAGGGCGATCATCTCGGCATATTCCGGGTACAACGCGCTCAGCTCCGCCGAGGTCTCGGCGAAGGGGCGGCCCAGATCGTGCTGGAAATGCCATTCCTTGGTCGCGACATCGCGCAGGAATGCATCGAGCGCCCGATCGTCCTCGATCAGGCGCTCGTAAAGGAACCGGGGGTTCCAGTCATACAGGACGTTGCCGACGTCGAAGACGACGGCAGCCGGCCGGCTCACTTAGCCCTGGCGGGCCTTGAAGCGGCGGTTCGTCTTGTTGATGACATAGGTGCGGCCACGGCGGCGGATCACGCGGTTGTCGCGATGCCGGCCCTTGAGCGACTTCAGGGAATTGCGGATCTTCATGATCGATTCGCTTCTTTGATTCTCGGGTTTTGGAAAGAGGCGTCCGCATATGGACGAGCGGGTCCCAAGTCAACCCGCGCGACACGGAACCCGGATGCGTCTATCGTGCGTTATCGCTTACAGCGTTACAGTGACGCAACGATCGGTTCGAAGGACAGGCTAAGATGACGGGCAGCATGACGACGGCACGGACATTGTTCATCGCACTCGCGGCGACCAGCCTGGCAGGATGTGCGACGACCGTCAGCGGCCCGGTCCAGGTGACGCGCTTCCATCTCGGCGCGCCGCTCGAGCGCGGCACCGTCACGGTCGAGCCGCTGCCCGGCGGCGGGCCGGCGAGCCTCGAATTCGCGACCTATGCCTCGGCGGTCGAGGCCGAGCTGGTCCAGTCGGGCTATACCGCGGCGCCCGCCGACGTGCGCGGCCAGTATCTCGCCGTGGTCGGCTTCACCCGCACCACGCTGGAGGGACCACCCAAGCCACCGCCATTCAGCATCGGCCTTGGCGGCGGCTCCTATAGCGGCGGGCGTGGCGGCGGAGTCGGGGTCGGCGGCGGCGTTTCCTTCCCGATCGGCAAGGCGAAGTCGCGCTATGTCGTCGCGACGGAGCTGTCAGTGCAGATCCGCCGGCGCAGCGACGGCACGACCATCTGGGAAGGCCGCGCCCAGACTCAGGCCGACGACAAGGCGCCCGAGGCGCAGGCAAACGCGGCGGCGAGCAAATTGGCGCATGCCCTGTTCCTGGGGTTCCCCGGCGAATCCGGCCGTTCTATCACCGTCAGATGAGCATTCAGATCAACGCCGCCTTCGATGGCGGCAACATCCGCCTGGTCGCCATTGCCGGCGACCGGATCGACCTGGAGATCGTGCAGGATCACCAGTCGGACTTCTTCCAATGGTTCTATTTCCGCGTCGCCGGGGCGAAGGGGCGCAAGCTGACCTATCGCATCGTCAATGCGGGGTCTTCGGCCTATCCGTTCGGCTGGCCCGGCTACAAGGCACGCGTCTCGACCAACCGGATCGACTGGCGCATGACCGAGACGCGCTATGCCGACGGCGTGCTTGAGTTCGACTGGGAGGGCGATAGCGAGCTGGTCTGGTTCGCCTATTTCGCCCCCTATACGATGGAGCGCCACGACGCTTTGGTCGCCGCGACCGCACTGCAGCCCGGCGTGACTCACCGCCAGCTCGGCCAGTCGCTCGACGGCCGCGCGATCGACTATTTCCGCATCGGCGAGGGGCCGAAGCAGGTCTGGCTCTATGCCCGCCAGCATCCCGGCGAATCCATGGCCGAATGGTGGATGGAGGGCGCGCTGGAACGGCTGACCGACACCGAGGACGAAGTCACCGCCGCGCTGCTCGCCAAGGCGACCTTCCATGTCGTGCCGAACATGAACCCGGACGGATCTTTTCGCGGCCATCTGCGCACCAATGCCGCGGGCGTGAACCTCAACCGCGAATGGCACGCCCCGACGCCCGAGAAGAGCCCCGAGGTCCTGAGCGTGCGCAACGCGATGGACGAGACCGGCGTCGCTTTCGCGATGGACGTGCATGGCGACGAAGCGATCCCCGCCAATTTCCTCGCCGGCTTCGAGGGCATTCCGGGGTGGACCGACGCGCTCGGCGACAAATTCTACGACTATGCCCGCCGCCTCGCGGCCCATACCCCCGATTTCCAGATCGAGAAGGGTTATGAGAAGTCGAGCCCGGGCAAGGCCAATCTCACCATGTCGACCAACCAGCTCGCCGAACGCTTCGGCGCGGTGGCGATGACGCTGGAGATGCCGTTCAAGGACCATGATCCGAACCCGGACGCCGAGTTCGGCTGGTCGCCGGAGCGGAGCAAGCAACTCGGGCATAGCTGCCTCGAAGTGCTGGCCGAGGTGATCGACTCGATCTGAGGGAAGAGCGCACCCTCACCCCGTTCGTGCTGAGCTTGTCGAAGCACTGCTCTTTCTTAACCGCCAAAAAAAAGAACAGCCCTTCGACAAGCTCAGGGCGAACGGGAAGGGTGGCGGTTCGCTAGAACAGCTCCGCCAGGAAGCCCTTCATCGCTTCCCAGCTCCGCCGGTCAGCGCGTTCCTCATAGGCGACGCCGGGCCGGGTGGAGGTTTTCGCCGCATGGTCGGTAAAGGCGTGGCCGGCATTGCCATAGGCATGGATCTGCCAGTCGGCCCCGCCCTCGGTCAGCTCGCGGCCGAGCGCCACCATTGCATCGGGTGGCGCCAGCGGGTCGTCCCAGCCATGGCAGACGAGCAGTTTCGGCTTGATCGGCACGGTATTGGCATGGTCGGGGCGGTCGTACACGCCGTGGAAGCTGACACAGCCAAGCGTGTCCAGCCCGGCGCGCGCCATGTCGAGCACGCATTTGCCGCCGAAGCAAAAGCCGATCGCCGCGGTCTTTGCCGGATCGACCCGGTCGAACCCCTTCAACGCATCGAGCGACGCCTGCAACCGGTCGCGCAACAGCCCGCGATCGGCGTTCAGTTCGTTCATATAGACCGCCATGTCGGGTGACTCATGCGTGGTGCGCTTGCCCTGGCCGAACACATCGCAGGCGAACCCAACATAACCGAGCCTCGCCAGCGCCTCGGCCTTGAGTGTGTCGGCTTCCTTCTGCCCGCGGATGTTGGGCACGACGAGCACGCCCGGCCGCATCGTGGTGATCTCGTCCTCATAGGCGATCACGCCCTCGAACGGCCCGCCCGGCCCGTTATATACGAGTGTCTGCCGTACGATCGCCATGGAGAGTCTCCTTTTGCGGTCAATTGCCACGCCGGGAATGCACAGGGCAAGTTGCCTCATGGACATCAATCGTTAGAGACGGGCGCGTCATCGATAGCCCGGGAGAAACCATGCCCACCCTCGTCCTGATCCGCCACGGCCAGTCCGCCTGGAACCTCGAGAACCGCTTCACCGGCTGGTGGGACGTCGACGTGACCGAAAAGGGCGCCGAGGAAGCCCGTGCCGCCGGCCGGCTGATGAAGGAGAAAGGCCTGGACTTCGACCTGACCTTCACCTCGCTTCAGACCCGTGCGATCAAGACGCTCAACCTCGCGCTCGAGGAAATGGGGCGGCTGTGGCTACCGGTCGAAAAGGACTGGCATCTCAACGAGCGGCATTATGGCGGCCTGACCGGCCTCGACAAGGCCGAGACCGCGGCGAAGCATGGCGAGGAGCAGGTCCATATCTGGCGCCGCAGCTTCGACATCCCGCCGCCGCCGATGGAAGCGGGCGGGCCGTTCGACCTGTCGCAGGACCGCCGCTATGCCGGGATCGCCATTCCCGACACCGAGAGCCTGAAGGACACGATCGCGCGCGTGTTGCCCTATTGGGACGGCCGCATCGCCCCCGCGCTCAAGGCCGGGCAGCGCGTGCTGATCTCGGCGCACGGCAATTCGCTGCGCGCGCTGGTCAAGCATCTGTCGAATATTCCCGACGACGAGATCACCAGCCTGGAGATCCCCACCGGCCAGCCGATCGTCTATGAACTCGACGAGGCGCTGAACGCGACCGATCGCTATTATCTGAGCGAGCGCTGACCTTTTGAGTAAGTACGTTGCCCTTGCGGTGTCCCATGGTTAGGAAACCGCTCCTTTTTCACCGGGGTATTTCATGTCGGATCATCCCCTTGTCGGCATCATCATGGGCAGCGCGTCCGACTGGGACACGATGCGCCATGCCGCAGACGCGCTCGCCGCGCTGGGCGTGCCGCATGAGACCAAGGTGGTGTCGGCGCACCGCACCCCGCAGCGGCTTTACGACTATGCCGCCCAGGCCGAGCATCGCGGGCTGAAGGTGATCATCGCCGGCGCGGGCGGGGCCGCGCATCTGCCCGGCATGGCGGCCGCGATGACTCACCTGCCGGTGCTGGGCGTGCCGGTCGAATCCAAGGCGATGAAGGGGATGGATAGCCTGCTCTCGATCGTGCAGATGCCCGGCGGCGTGCCCGTGGGCACGCTCGCCATCGGCAAGGCCGGCGCGAAGAATGCCGGCCTGCTCGCCGCCGCGATCCTCGCCACCAGCGACGCGCTGCTCGCCGAGCGGCTGAAGAAGTGGCGTGCCGCACAGACGGACAGCGTCGCGACCGACCCCGAATGACGATGCTTCCACCCGGCTCCACGATCGGCATCCTCGGTGGCGGCCAGCTCGGGCGGATGCTCGCGGTCGCGGCGGCACAGCTTGGCTATCGCACCCAGATCCTCGCGCCGGATGCCGAGAGCGTCGCCGCGCAGACCGCGTCGAGCTTCACCCGTGCCGATTATCACAGCCGTATCATCCTCGACGAGCTCGCCGCCTCGGCCGATGTCGTCACCTATGAGTTCGAGAATATCGCGATCGACCCGGTCCGCTATCTCGCGACCAAATTGCCGGTGCACCCTGCCCCCGCCGCCTTGGAAGTCGCGCAGGACCGCGCGACCGAGAAGAGCTTCGTCGACGGCCTCGGCGGCCGCACCGCCCCATGGCGCAAGGTCACCACGCTCGACGAGCTGAAACAGGCACTGGCCGAGATCGGCGCCCCGGCGATCCTCAAAACCTTGCGGCTCGGCTATGACGGCAAGGGCCAGGTCCGGCTCCGCACCGCCGACGATGCGGAAAGCGCCTGGGCCGAGATCGGCGCGCGTCCGGCGATCCTCGAAGGCTTCGTCACCTTCAGCCACGAATTCTCGATCATCCTCGCGCGCGGCGTCGACCGCGCGATGGTCAGCTATCCGCCGCCCTGGAACCAGCATGTCGCGGGCATCCTCGACCGTTCCTCGCTGCCCGCCCCCGCCGAGATCGCGCGCCACTGGGCCGAAGCGGCGGCGCTGGCCGGACGCCTGGCAGATACGCTCGGCTATGTCGGCGTGCTGACGCTGGAGTTCTTCGCGACCGAGGATGGTCCGGTGTTCAACGAGATGGCGCCGCGCGTCCATAATTCGGGGCACTGGACGATCGAGGGCGCGGTCACCTCACAGTTCGAGAATCATATCCGCGCGATCTGCGGCCTGCCGCTCGGCGACACCGGGCTGACGGCGCCGGGCGTCGAGATGGAAAATCTGATCGGCGAGGACGCCCATCGCTGGGCGGAGATCCTCGCCGAGCCGGGCGCGCATCTGCACCTGTACGGCAAGACGGTGCGGCCGGGCCGCAAGATGGGCCATGTGACCCGGCTGGCGCGCTCATAGAAAAAGCCCGCCTTCCTTGCGGAAAGCGGGCCTCTTCATGTCACCAGAGCCGGCGGATCAGCCGGTGCGCGTGCCCGTCAGCGGGAAGCTGCCGAACGCGCCGGCGCCGACCGAGCCGGCCAGCGTGTCGCCGTCCGCGGTCGCGGTGCAGTCCAGCGTCATCGGCATCGGCACGGTGATGTTCATGCTCCAGTGGATGGTGTCGCCGTCCACGGTGCCGTTGATGTCGGTCGACCCCATCGCGCCGCTGTTGGTACCGGTGAAGGTGCCGCCATCGGTCTTGATCGTCAGCGTCATCTTCTGATCGCCAAGTGGCGACTTGACCGTCGCATCCCAGGTGCCGTCGATTCCAGCCATATCCGTCTCTCCATGAATCCCTAGCGCACGTCCGCGACGGACGCCGCGGGCACCACCTCAACCGGCAGCCCGAGGCTGTCAAGCTGGGGCCGAACTGTCTTCGCATCGCCCACGACCACCCAGATCAGCTTGGACGGATCGATTACCGCGCGTGCCGCAGCGTCAAGCTGGGCAACCTTCAGCCCGCGATAGACCTGGGGAAGTTTCGCATAATAATCGTCCGGCCGCTTGTAGAGGCTGTTCGACTGCATGCCCGACAGCACCGCGCCCGCCGTTTCGAAGTTTCCGGGCAGCGAGCGAATCGTGCCCGTGATCGTCCGGTCGAATTCGAGCGGGGTGATGCCCTTGGTCGTCAGGAAGTCTTGCACGTCAGCCCGAACCGCCGCGATCGAGGCGCCGGTCTTGTCAGCCTGGACGGGCGCCTGGATGACATAGGGCGCGGCGAATTCGGCACGCTGGAAGCCGCCGCCGGCGCCATAGGACCAGTGCTTGTCCTCGCGCAGATCCATGTTGATCCGCGACAGGAAGCCACCGCCAAGCGTGTCGTTGGCCGCGAGCAGCGGCACGAAATCGTCCGTGCCCTTCAGGCTGGTCGGGGTCGCGGCATAGATCAGCGACTGCGGCGAATCCGGCCGGTCGATCAGCACGATCTTCGGCGCCGAGGGCGTCGAGGGCGCGGAGAAATCCTTCACGCCCGCCGCACCGGTCGGGGTCCAGTCGCCGAATTCGGCGTCGAGCGCTGCCTTCACCTCGGCGAGCGGCCGATCGCTGACCACGAAGATGCGGGCCTTGTCCGGTCGGAGCCAGGCGCGCTGGAACGCGATCAGATCGTCGCGGGTCAGCGCCGCGACGGCCTTGGGATCGCCGCTGCCGAACGATTTGGCATAGGGCGAGGCCGGGCCGTAGACGAGCCGCGGCATGACGCGCGTCGCGAGCCCACCCGGGTTGGTCAGCTCGGCCTGGATCTGCGCGAGCTGCTGGTTCTTGACCCGGTCGACCTCGGCCGGCGCGAAGGCCGGGTTGCGCACGATATCGGCGAACAGGTCGAGCGCCGGCACCAGGTTCGGGCTGGGCGCCGACAGGGTCAGGCTGGTGCGGTCGGAACTGGCGCCGGAGCCGATCGCGGCGCCGAGCCGCTCCTTCGCCTCGGCGATCTGGATCGAATCGAGATTGGTCGTGCCTTCGTCCATCATGCCGAGGGTCAGCTGCTGCGTGCCCAGCCTGGTCGCCGGATCGGCCGCCACGCCGGCGTCGAAGCTGATCACCGCCTGGGTGATCGGCACGGCGCCGCGCTGGGCATAGATCAGCTCGATGCCGTTTTTCAGGCTGGTGTGCACCGCCGGCGGGAAATCGATGTCGGAGATATTGGCCACGCCGGGCATTGCACCGCGCGTGCCCTTGACCGGCACGTCCGTCGACGGCTTGGGCTCGACCGGCGCTGCCTCGGTATAGGCCTCGCGCGGGCCCGGCACGACGGTCAGCGCATAGACCGGGCGAGTCAGCCATTTGGCGGTCGCGGCCCTGACGCTCGCCGGCGTCGCGCCCGCCATGGTCGCGAGCTGTTTCTTGTAGAAGGCCGGATCGTTCGAATAGAGCGCGCCCTGCGCGAGCTGCGCCGCCTTGCCATTGCCGCCGCCGACCGATTCCAGGCCCTGGATCGTGCTGGTCACGCTGCCCGTGGCGACACGTTGCACCTCATCGGCGGTCGGGCCCTTGGCGACCAGATCGGCCATCACCTCGTCGAGCCGTTTCGCGACCAGCGCCGGATCGACGCCCGGCTTCACATCGGCATAGACTTCGAACAGGCCGACCTGCGCGAAGGTCTGGTTGCTCGCCGAAACGCGGACCGCGATCTTTTCCTTGCGCACCAGCGCATTGTCGAGCCGCGAGCTCGACAGCCCACCGAGCACGCCCGCCGTCACGTCGAGCAGCACGGCGTCCTTGTCGTTGACGCCGGGCACCGCCCACATGCGGTAGATGCGGGTGGTCGAGACCCGGTCCTTCATCACCTCCGCCTTGGCGGCGGCGAGGTCGGGGACGTCCGCCTTGGGCACGACGCTGACCGGGCCGCGCGGAATCGCACCGAAATATTTCTCGACGAGCGGCTTCGCCGTGGCGAGGTCGATATCGCCCGCCAGCGACAGGATCGCGTTGTTCGGCGCATAATGATCGTGGAACCAGTCCTTCACCGTGGCGAGGCTGGCGGCATCGAGATCGGCCATCGAGCCGATCGTCGAGTGGCGATAGGGATGGCCTTCCGGGAACAGCGCGTCGAGCTGGCTGTATTCGACCAGGCCGAAGGGCTGGTTGTCGCCCTGGCGCTTCTCGTTCTGGACGACGCCGCGCTGCTCGTCGAGCACGCCCTGAGTCACCGCGCCGGTGAGATAGCCCATGCGGTCGCTCTCGAGGAACAGAGCGCGCTCAAGCGCCGGGGTCGGCACCGTCTCGTAATAATTGGTGCGGTCGAACCAGGTCGTGCCGTTCAGGTCAGTCGCGCCGACTTCCTTCATCGGTCCGAAATAATCGCCGGGCGCGTTCTCGCTGCCGTTGAACATCAGATGCTCGAACAGATGCGCGAAGCCGGTCTTGCCGGCGGGCTCGAACTTGGAGCCGACATTGTACCAGACCGAGACCGCGACGATCGGCGCCTTGCGATCGGTATGGACGATCACCCGCAGGCCGTTGGCGAGGGTGAATTCCTGATACGGAATGTCGACGCTCTTCGCGAGCACGGAGACCGGGGCGGGCTTGGCCGCAGCTGGCCTGGTCGCCGCCTGAGGCGGCGCCGCCACGACGGGAGTCGCCAGCGCGCCGAGCGCCACGCCCGCAAGCGCGAACAACTTGATGTTCATGAAAATGCGTCCTCGAAAAGCAATTATATTGCGCAGGTATAACGCGGCGATTTCAGCGCGCAATCGGGGCGATCAGGGCCGGTAGACCCGCTCGACATGGCCCCTGAGCTGCGCCGGATCGAACCATACAGGCTTCAGCTGGTGCCGGACGAACAATGGCGCCTGATCGGCATAATGCGGCGAATCGGGGCGCGTGGTGGCAGCGCCGAAGGGCTGGATCGACTGCGAGCTGACCTTGCCCTGCCTGTCCCAGGCAATGAACATGATGAAGCTGTCGCCATGCTTCACCGCCAGCCGGCCATCGGCCGCCTCGTCCCACAAGGCAGCCGCGCGGAGCACGTCGGGGCCCCCATCCATCGGCATATCGACCTTGCCCTGGCGCACACGGAGCACCGCACCGAGCGGCGGGTCGAGCCGGCCGAAATGCGTCGTCAGATAAGCAGCGGCAGTGGCGAGTTCCCCGCGCGGATCGGCCTCCGGCCGGCGCTGGTAATGCCATTTGTTGCCGGCGCGCAGCAACAGCGCGGCGATGGCGTCAGCCGGGCTCCTGCCGTCATAGTTCCAGTCCCATTTCGCCAGCAGCGCCTGGGCATTGATCAGTGTCTTGTCTCCTTTGGGGTCGACCGCCGCGATATCGGCGAACCATTTCGCCGCCCAGCTCACCCGGCTGACGCCGGTATCGAACTTGATGCGGTGCAGGTCCGCGTCGCTGATCGACGGATCGGCACCCATCAGCTCGAGCGCGCGGGTCGCGCGGTTGGTCGTGTCGGTCTCGATGCCGAGCAGCGGCGAATAGTCCGCCGGGTTCATTTCCGAGCCCGCCCCCGCCGCCTGGAAAGGCGTGTTGTTGGCGTTGATCAGGAAGCCCGAAGCCGGGTTTATATTGCGCGGCACCTGCGCCCAGGGCACGGTGCCCGGCGCCAGATCGCGTGAGGTATCCCCCGGCAGCACCCCGGCATAGTCATAACCCGGCTTCCGGTTGAGGAAGCCGGCATTGTAGAAATAGGCGATGTTCCCGGCCGCGTCGCCATAGAGGAAATTGGTCGCCGGCACGCCCTGAATCGCCAGCGCCCTTTGCCACTCGGTGAAGTCGCGCGCGCGGTTCAGCCGGTAATATTCCTCGACCATCTTCAACTGGTCAGCCCCGCCATAACGGAGCGCGAAGGCGCCTTTGGCATTCTCGACCACCGGGCCCTGCACCGCGCGCAGCACCGTCTTCGGCACCGGCAGCACGAACGGACCCCAGAGCTTCACATGCAGCCACACCCGCGTCTTTTCGAGCGGGCGCCATTTCCCGTCGAAGCGATAGGCGTCGCCCGCCGCGTTGAGCACCAGCTTGTAGACATCGATCAGATCGGGCCGGTTGACCGTGTTAGTCCAGCCGAGCGTGCGGTTATGGCCGAGCAGCGGATAGGGCGCGCCGGGGAAAGTCGCGCCGGCGAAATCCCAGCCGGTCCGCGAATGCACCACCAGCTCATACCAGGCAGCGCCGCCGCGCCACGGCTGATGCGAGTTGGAGACGAGCCGGGTGAAGCCGTCCGCCGACCGCTTCGGCGCGACGACAAAGGCGTTGGAGCCATTCTCGTTACCGTTGGGGCCGATCGGCGTGATATCCGGCGCGTCCGGCACCGCCCCGGCATTCTCCTTCGGCAGCGGCGTGTCGCCGGCGAGCGCCCCCAGCACGGCATCCAGCCCGAAGAAGAAGGGCGAGCGCAGCACGAAGCCGGTCGCGACATCCCGGCCCTCGACCGGGAAGAGTTTCGCCAGCCGCACCTCGCCCGGATGCTTCTCGGCATAATGGTTGAGGCCAGAGGCATAGCCGTCGAGCAGCGCCCGCACGTCCGCGGGCTGTTTCATGTAATCGCGCGCCACCGTCTCGCGCGCGCCGAGCAGATGAAGCACATAATCCGTCTTCGCCCCGTCTCCGCCGGTCATCGCGCCGAGGCGCCCGCGCGTCATCGCGAGCACTTCCTGCAGGGTCGAGAAATCATCCTCGGCATGGGCATAGGCGATGCCATAGGCGACGTCGGGGTCGGTCTTGCCGAAGATATGCGGCACGCCGAAAGTGTCGCGCGCGATCGTCACGTCATAGGCATGCGCCGGGGGCGCAGGCGGGGCGGACGCGGTCAGCGGTTCCCACACCGCGAGGCCGATGGCGACGACGATCAACAGGCCGGCCAATATGGCCAGGCCCCGCACCAGAAAACGCCGCATCCACCCTCACCTGCCTTATATACGGCCGGTGTAGCGGTACCGGAGGGCCCCGGCGAGAGCGATCGCCGCCGTTCCTGCCCGAAGCGGGGAACGGCGGCGATACGATCGATCAGAAAGCGGTCTTCACCGTGACGAAGAACTGCTGCGGCGCGCCGGCGAGCAGCGTCTGGTTGTCGCCGCTGTTGCCGAACCCGTTCGACCCGATGGTCGAGACATATTTCTTGTCGAACAGGTTGGTCGCGTTGAGCTGCACCTCGACTTTGCGATCGCCCGGCAGGGTGACGCGGGCGCCGAGGGTCGCGTCGAAGATCACCTGGCCCGGCACCGACTGGTCGTTGGTGTAGGTGAAATAACGCCGGCTCATGTAATTCGCGCCGAACCGGCCGAAGAACATGCCCTGGTCATAGGTGATCTCGCCCTTGGCGAGGTGCTTCGGGCTGTCGACGGTGGTCTTGCCCTTGGTCAGGACGGTCGCGCTGACATTGTCGCGATAGGTCGAGTCGTTATAGCTGTACGAGGCGAAGACGCCGAAGCCGTACGGCAGCTTCACTTCGCCCGCCGCCTCGAACCCGTAAGCGCGGACCGAGCCGACATTCTGCAGGATCACCGGATTGCCGACGATGCCGGCACCCGTCGTCACGCCGAGCAGGCGGTTACGGAAATCGACATAATATGCGGCGATCAGGCCGTTGAACCAGCGGTTCTTGAAGCGGCCACCCAGCTCATAGGTATCCGATTCCTCGGGCTTGAGCTTGGCCGTGGTCAGCAGCGCATCGAACCCCGGCTGAGTCGTCGCGAACGGGCCGGTCGTGGCCGACGACACGAAGGCGCGCTTCACCTGCGTGAAATCGCCGAACAGCTCGGCGCTGTCGTTCAGCTTGTAGTTGAAGCCGGCATGCGGCTGGAACCAGTCAGTCACCTTGATCTTGCCGGCGGCGAGCCCGCCCCCGACGATCGGCGCGGCCGCGTTGCGGACGTCGAAGCCCTTCCACCCGAAATCGAGCGTCAGGGCACCAAGCGCGATCTTGTCCTGGACGTAATATTGGACCGTCTCGGTATCGTAATTGAAATCCCACTGGGTGAAGAAGGGATTGGTCTGGAAGTCGAGCGAATCCCGCGTCGAGACGTTGCGGCTGGTCAGGCCGTAGAAGCGCCGCGCCTGGCGGAAATCATTCTTCTCGTACCAGCCGCCGACGGTGATGTCGTTAAAGGCCAGCATGCCGCCGACCGAGCCGAACACGCCCTTGCGGCGGATGTCATATTCCGTGGTGCGCACGGAGAGCGGCGCGCCGCCGGGCGTCGCGGTGTACGGCGTGTACCAGATGCCCTGGCCATGGTTCGAATGATAATAGGCCTTGAGCATGCCGTGGATCGGCGCGTCCTTCGCCGTCTCGATGCCGAGCGACGCGAGATAGTCGACGCGCAGACCGGCGGCATCGAAATAGACGTCGTCGGCGGTGCCATAAGGTGCGGGATAGGGGATCGGCGCGGTCGGATGCGCGCTGTTATACGCCAGCGTATCGGCGATCACGACGGCGAGCGGATAATTGTTCGAGATATTGTCGTTACGCAGGCCGAGGCGGTGGATCATGTCGAGCGACAGATCCTGATAGTCGTTCTCGCGCCGGTCCGAGAAATCGAAGGTACCGACGAGCCGCATGGCGCCGACCGGGGCAGTGAACTTCGCATTGATCTGGTGCTGGCGCTGCGAGCCGAACCCCTTCCATTTGTCGGTATCGAGGAAGCCGTAGGAGACATAGGCGCTCGGGCCGTTCTCGCCGAGCACGCCGGTGTCGAGCCGGCCAAAGGCGCGCACGGTGTTCTCGCTGCCATAGGTGCCGTTCAGCGTCATGCCGAAGACGGGCTTGGGGTCGCTCGACAGGAACTCGATGGTGCCGCCGAGATTGTTGGTCGCCTGAGTCCCGATCGACCCGGCGCCCTGCGACACGATCGTCTGGCCGATATTCTCCGACGAGATCGCGCGGCTGATGTGGAGGCCGTTGGTGTTGCCGTAGCTGCCGTCGCCGAGCGGGATGCCGTCGAGCGTGAAGCCGATCTGGTTCTGGTTGAAGCTGCGGATCGAGACGCGTTCCGACCATTCATAGGCGCCAAAGGCATCGGCCGACTGGAAATTCACGCTGGGCAGCTTGGCGATCGCCTTCAACGGGCTGGTGCCCGCCGGCAGGCGCTCGATATCGACCTGGCTGATACGCTGCACCTGGCGCGTTTCGCCGCGGCCGATGACGATGATGTCGGCGGTAGCGTCGTCGTCGGCCACGGGATCAGCCGTCGTCGCATCGGTCGCGGCGGCGGGCTTGTCTTCGATGACGGCGGCGTTCGCGGCGAAAGGCGAACACAAAGCGGTGCCAGCCAGCAGCCAGGCGTGAAGATGGCGCATGTCGATTGTCCCCCTTGGGCGTGAATTGGGCGTGTTTTTCCGCGGCGCCCCACTCCCGGCGCCTCGGAGCCGCCTAGGCGTTGTGCGTTGCACAATTATGGGAGGAACAAGTCGTTACCGCGTGACTGGTGAGACAGGTTCGTGACACGTATCTATCTGTCGGCAGCGAGGGCGAAAAAGTCGGGCGCAAGAGGCTTGTGTTGCATATATACAACACCATATCCGTGCCGGACCTGGAGGGACAACAATGAACCTGGAAAAATTCACCGACCGCGCAAAGGGCTTCCTGCAATCGGCACAGACCGTCGCGATCCGGATGAGCCATCAGCGCATTGCGCCCGAGCATATCCTGAAGGCGCTGCTCGAGGACGAGCAGGGCATGGCGGCAGGGCTGATCACCGCCGCCGGCGGCGACGCAAAGCGCGCGGCGACCGAGACCGACGCGGCGCTGGCAAAGGTGCCAGCCGTCTCGGGCGGCGGCGCACAACAGACGCCCGGCCTCGACAATGACGCGGTGCGCGTGCTCGACCAGGCCGAGCAGGCCGCAACCAAGGCGGGCGACAGCTTCGTCACGGTCGAGCGGCTGCTGCTCGCGCTTGCGCTCTCCACCACGACCACTGCCGGCAAGGCACTCGCCGCGGCGGGCGTGAAGGCCGATGCCCTGAACGCCGCGATCAACAAGATCCGCGCGGGCCGCACCGCCGACAGTGCGGGTGCCGAGGACCGGTTCGACGCGCTCAACAAATTCGCGCGCGACCTCACCCAGGCCGCGCGCGACGGCAAGCTCGACCCGGTGATCGGCCGCGACGAGGAAATCCGCCGCACCATCCAGATCCTTGCCCGCCGCACCAAGAACAACCCGGTGCTGATCGGCGAACCCGGCGTCGGCAAGACCGCGATCGCCGAAGGTCTTGCGCTGCGCATCGCCAATGGCGACGTGCCCGACACGCTGAAGGACCGGAAGCTGATGTCGCTCGACATCGGCAGCATGATCGCCGGCGCCAAATATCGCGGCGAGTTCGAGGAGCGGCTGAAGGGCGTGCTCGACGAAGTGCGCGCCGGCGAAGGCGACATCATCCTGTTCATCGACGAGATGCACACSCTGRTCGGYGCCGGCAAGRCCGAYGGCGCSATGGACGCGTCCAACATGATCAAGCCCGCGCTGGCCCGTGGCGAGCTGCACTGTGTCGGCGCSACCACGCTCGACGAGTATCGCAAATATGTCGAGAAGGACGCGGCACTCCAGCGGCGCTTCCAGCCGGTKTTCGTCGRCGAGCCGACRGTCGARGACACSRTCTCGATCYTGCGCGGGCTGAAGGAGAAATACGAACTTCACCACGGCGTGCGCATCACTGACGCCGCGATTGTCGCTGCCTCTACCCTTTCAAACCGATACATCACTGACCGCTTCCTGCCCGACAAGGCGATCGACCTGATGGACGAAGCGGCTAGCCGAATCCGCATGGAGGTTGAATCGAAGCCCGAGGAGATCGAGACGCTCGACCGGCGGATCATTCAGCTCAAGATCGAACGCGAAGCGCTGAAGCGCGAGACCGATGCGGCCTCGCGCGATCGCCTCGTCACGCTCGAGGCCGAGCTCGCCAATCTCGAACAACAATCGGCCGAGCTGACCACGCGCTGGCAGGGCGAGAAGGACAAGATCAACGCCGAGGCGAAGCTGAAGGAACAGCTCGACGCGGCGCGGCTCGAGCTTGAGCAGGCGCAGCGCGCCGGCGATCTCGCCAAGGCGGGCGAGCTGTCCTACGGCACCATCCCGCAACTCACCCGCCAGCTCGACGAGGCGCAGGCCACCACCAAGGGCGCGATGCTGCGCGAGGAAGTGACTGCCGACGATATCGCCGCCGTGGTCAGCCGCTGGACTGGCATCCCGGTCGACCGGATGCTGGAAGGCGAGCGCGCCAAGCTGCTCGGCATGGAAGAAGCGCTGGGCAAGCGCGTGATTGGCCAGGCCCAGGCAGTCCGCGCGGTCTCGACCGCGGTGCGCCGCGCGCGGGCCGGGCTGCAGGAGCCGAACCGGCCGCTCGGGTCCTTCCTGTTCCTCGGCCCGACCGGCGTCGGCAAGACCGAGCTGACCAAGGCGCTCGCCGAGTTCCTGTTCGACGACGCCAATGCGCTGGTCCGCATCGACATGAGCGAGTTCATGGAAAAACACGCCGTCGCCCGGCTGATCGGCGCCCCTCCCGGCTATGTCGGTTATGAGGAAGGCGGCGTGCTGACCGAGGCGGTGCGGCGCAGGCCCTATCAGGTCGTGCTGTTCGACGAAGTCGAGAAGGCCCATGGCGACGTGTTCAACATATTGCTCCAGGTGCTCGACGACGGGCGGCTGACCGACGGCCAGGGCCGCACGGTCGACTTCTCCAACACGCTGATCATCCTGACCTCGAACCTGGGCAGCCAGTATCTGTCGAGCCTGGGCGACGGCGAGGACGCGTCCTCGGTCGAGCCGCAGGTGATGGAGATCGTGCGCGGGCATTTCCGCCCGGAATTCCTCAACCGGCTGGACGAGATCATCCTGTTCCACCGGCTCGGGCAGAGCGAGATGGCACCGATCGTCGATATCCAGGTCTCGCGCGTGCAGAAGCTGCTGGCGGACCGCAAGGTGGTGCTGGAGCTGACCGATGGGGCACGCGCCTGGCTCGGCCGGGTCGGCTACGACCCGGTCTATGGCGCGCGGCCCTTGAAGCGGGCGGTGCAGCGCTATCTGCAGGACCCGCTGGCCGACCTGATCCTGCGCGGCGACGTGAAGGATGGGTCGACGGTGAAGGTCGATGAGGGCGACGGGAAGCTGGAGCTTGCGGTGGGGTGATGTCCCGGGCCCCGGCCCCGCAACACCGACGGACAAAAAAGGGGCGGATCCCGAAGGATCCGCCCCGATTTTTTCGTTCTGCGTGGCTTAGAAGTTGAACTTCGCGCCGGCGCGGAACTGACGGCCGAAGATGTTGTAACCGGCCTGAACCGGGTTGTAGAGATACGCACCATAGGTGACCGCATCGAGACCCGGCTTGGCGTTCGTCAAGTTGAGCACGTTCGCGTAGAAGGTGAACTGGTCGTTGACCTTAACCGACAGGTTCGCGTCGAACGTGATGTACCTCTTAACGCGGCAGCCGGTGTAATCCGGCGCGAGACCGCAATCGCCAGCGACGGTGCCCTGATCCTCAGCCGAGAGATCATATCCCGAAGTATAGTTCACGGTACCGGTGAGAGCGAACTGGTTGTACTCCAGCGTGTTCCGCCAGTTGCCGCGCCAGCGGAACGTGCCCGAGCCAGCGGTCAGGTTGAAGTTGCCGAGCGTGTCGACATACGTCTCCTTGGTGCCGTCCGGGAAGGTCGTGCTGAGCTCCAGGATCAGGCTGGCGTCGAGGACGGACGTCCATTTGACCGCACCCAGGTCGAACTTCGCATTCGCGCCGAAATCGATGCCTTCCGACTTGATCGTGTTGGCATTGATCAGGGCCGACTGAACGAAGGCGATACGCGGCTTGGCGGTCGGATTGTTGATGTCCGCCGCATCAGCGATGACGTTGTAGCCCGCCGGGATCGGCTGGCCGGCATAATAAGCTGCGATAGCCGGTGCCGAGGACGGCGAGGTGATCGCGCCGGTCTTCTTGATGTTGTAGTAATCGACCGTGAACGAGACGTTGCGGATCGGCTCGAAAAGGACGCCGGCGGTGAAGCTGCGCGACTTCTCAGGCTTCAGGTTCGGCGAGGCAAGCGTCGTCAGACCGATCGAGTAGTTGGTGAGATACGACGGGCAGTTGTTGGCATTCGCACCGCATGCCGCGCCGTACAGAGCGCGGAAATTTTGCGGGATATTCCCGACAGTTTGCGAGACATAGCCAGTCGTCGGCAGAGCGTTTGCTTCACCGAAGGACGGGATACGATACCCCTTGGAATAGGTCCCGCGGATCAGCAACTGGCGGATCGGCTTAAGCTTCACACCGAATTTCGGCGAGAAAGCGCTCTGGCCCGACGAATAGTGATCGTAACGACCCGAGGCGTTGAGCTCGATCTGATCGATGACCGGCGCGTTGAGTTCGTAGAAGGCCGAGGAAACGGTACGATTGCCCTTGGTGCCGAACGCATTGAGCGTGAAATAACGCTGGGTCGGGCCATTGACGTCGGAGTTCGCGCTGGGCGCGTCCACCGCTTCGTAATAAACCGATCCGCCGACGCCGAGCTGGAGCGGGCCGCCCGGGAGCTGCGCCAGTTCCTTGCCCAGGCTGATCTGCCCCTGGAACAGATCGGACGACGAGTTCGTCACGTTGTCCGGCGTCAGATAATCCTGCGCCGCCTGGCTGTTCGCGAGCGGATTCACGAAATTGTACGAGCCGTCGTTCACCACGTCGAGCAGGTGCTGGATGTACACATAGCCACGCGACGTGCGCTTCAGATCGGTGTGCATCGCCGTGAAGTCGACCTTGTAGCTGATGCCGTCGAACACGTCGCCGGACACACCGGCAGCGGCGCGGTACACGCGGCTGCGCGTCAAGTTGCTGGAAACCTGCGGGATCGTGCCGATGACCAGCGCGCGCTGACCGGCAGCCGCGAACGGATTGTTTGGATTGAGCGTACCGTTGGTCGCGGTGCAGGCAGCGATCGTGCCGCGCGGGCAGACATAGGTCGGCAGCGACAGGACGAACGAGCCGGGTGCACGGATCGCCGCGGCGCTCGAGGTCGAGAACTGCGGGTAGAAAATCCCGGTCGGCGCGTTGCCACGGATGGTGGGCGGGCCGCCATCATAGGAGGTGCTGGCCTGCTGGAAGTTGCCCTGGAAATAGCCTTCCGTATTGTCGCCGAGCATCGCGGTGACCTTGAACGAGGCCCCGAAACGCTCGATGTGCGGTGCAACCGTGCCATATTTGTTGACGCCGTCTTCGCGGCACACGGTGGTCGGCAGGTTGGCGTTTAGCGACGGTACGCGATCCGCGGCAGTCGGGTTATAGGCAACGCCGCCGTTGCAGACGCCGGGGTTCAGCAGCTGATAGCGCGTTCCGGGGACTGCGGCGTTGGCCTGATCCGCCGGGCGGACATAGATGTTGGACAGGTTATAATTGCCGTCCGCCTGGGCCGTCAGGTTTCCGTTGTTCGGCAATACGCCATTCTCGAGGCCATAAGCCTGGCCGTTATGACCGCAGACGTTCGGGTCGACACGCGAACTGCAGAGACCGGTCTGATCCGACGTGTTGTACGGATATCCCAGGTCGCGATTCTCGACTTCCTCGGCGCGATAATAAAAGCCGCTGATATAGGCATTGAAGCCCTTCTCATCGAGATCGCCGATGCCGGCGGTCAGCGACAGGCGCTGATTGCCGCCGAAGCCGCGCTCCGCGACGCCGGCTTCCGCGCGGCCCTGGACGCCAGTGACCGAACGCTTGGTGATGATGTTGACCACGCCCGCGATCGCGTCTGCGCCGTAGGACGAGGACGCGCCGTCGCGCAGCACTTCGATCCGCTCGACGATGTCGTCCGGGATGGTGTTGAGATCGACGAAGTTGCGCGAACCGTCATCGGCCAGCGGATAATAAGCGGCGCGCAGGCCGTCGAACAGAACCAGGGTCGAGTTGGTCGACAGGCCGCGCAGCGAGACCGACGACGCACCGCCGGCGAACGCGCCGTTGGCGGTGAAGGAGTTGCCGAGCGCCGGACCGTTGTTGGACGACAGCTGCTGGATCGCGTCCTGCACGGTGTTGATGCCGCGGGCGTCCATCGCCTCGGTCGTCACGACCGTGACCGGCGACACCGTCTCGGTGTCGGTGCGGCGGAACAGCGTACCGGTCACGACGATGTCGCTATTGTCGTCCGCAGCGGCCGTCTGGCCTTCCTGTGCGGCCGGAGCCGGGGTCTCCTGCGCGAACGCAGGGGTGGCCGCCAGCACCAGCGCGAATGGCGCAGCGGTGGCGAGCAGACGCGCCTTACGCGCGAAATTGTCTGGATTGATCACGAATTTTTCCCTCGCTTGACCCCTCCGGCCGCTTTGCGCGGTCCGGCAAGGTGATTGCCAAGCCCCCATCGGCCGCACGCAATACGGCCCCAAGAGACATGGCGGTGTGATGGGCCAAGCGCTCAGTTTCTGTAAAGGTAGCATTCATCTTCGCTGCGCTGCTTTCGCCCTAGCTGTATCCAAAAAGACACAGAAACGACGCGTTTCGGCAGCAATCGGCCGGTATCGCAGGATACCGTGCTGCGCCTGCGAAGGCCTGACTTGCTATGGAGTAACCGGCATCGGACCCGCCACGAGCAGCGGATCGATGCGGGAATCGCGCCACTTCATCCCCCAGTGGAGATGGGGTCCGGAGGCCCGGCCGGTCATGCCGATCAGGCCGACGGGCTGGCCGCGCCGCACCTTGTCGCCGACGCGGACGGTGATCTTCGACAGATGCAGGAACGCGGTGTTCAAGCCCATGCCGTGATCGATCATCAGCAGATTGCCCTCCAGCGTGAAGGGATGATCGGCGGCGAGAATCACCACGCCGTCAGCGGGCGCGACCACTATGGTGCCGGTCGGACGGGCGATGTCGAGCCCGGAATGATAGCTGCCCGCTTCGCCATTCTTGTAGATGCGCTGCGACCCGAACAAGGTCGAGATGCGCCCCGTCACCGGCCAGATGAACGGCCCGCGCCAGCCGTCCGCATCCGTCCCGATCCCGCGCGCGGCGGCGATCTGGGCAAGCTCGGCCGGACGCAGTTTCTCGAACTCGGGCTGCGGCACCGGATATTTCGGCACGGTGTCGAGCTTCGAAATGTCCCAGGCGCGCGGCGCGACCGTCAGTGTGTCGCGCACATCGCCGCCGCGGGCCAGAGTCGCCACCAGGCTGGCGGTCGGTTTCGCGTCGCGGTCGAACGCGATCAGGAACCGGCCGTCGGGCGCGACCGGGATGGCGGTGCCGTCGAAGGTGAGCTGGCTGGTGCCGGCGGGCGCGATGCCGATCACCAGGCCGCCCTGGATCATGCTGCCCGAATAGCTGAAGCGCGCCGGAACCGGGGTCGGCCAGGGCGGGACGGTCGGCGCGGCTTGCGGGCTTGCCACGGGCTGCCCGACCCCGGGCGCCGCCGGCGACGCCCTCACACAGCCTCCGGCGACGATCAGCGCGGCGATTCCAACCACCCCGCGCCAGCCTGGCGTCATTGCGGCGCCATCGCCTGCATCGCCAGTTCCGGGGTCGCATAGGGCTCCTGCCGCGCGACGCTCCAGTAGCGCAGATCTTCGAGCGCGATCCGCTGGCCGGAGACCGCGCAGACGACATGGTCGCCGGTCGCGAGCACGCGGAAGCCATTGGCCATGTAATGAAGCCGCGCCGGGCGATCGCTGTTCGACATCAACATCGTATTTCCGCTCACAAAAGGCTCGGCTGTTCCGGGCTTGCCTTGTCATATGCCTTGCCGCCCGCCCGCTCAACCCGCGCATCGACGGGCCCGTCGCGGAAGTGGAGCGTGATGGCGCCCGCCGTGCGCGCCGCCGCGCTGGTGGTGACGACGGCGCCCGAGGGCCGCGCCGAGACGCGGACATAGCCGCGCTCCAGCAATTTGTCGGGATTGAGCGATTCGGCCAGTCGCCAGGTCCGGTCGAGCCGGGTCCGCGCATCCTCCAGCCGGCGCTCCAGCACCGACAGCCGCAGCGCCCCGGCCGAACGATCGAGCACGCCGCGCGCCAGCGTCACGCGCCGTTCCAGCCCGCGATCGAGCCGCGCGCCGAGATCGTCGGCGCGCTGGCGCTGCGGACCGAGCAGCGCGTCGCGCTTCGGAATCACCCGCACCAGCGCGTCGAGCCGTTCGCGCCCGCGTTCGTGATAGCGCCGCGCGCAGCGTTCGGTCCGCTGGCCCATCGCGGCGAGCGTCAGCCGCAGATCGGCGAGCACCGGCACCGCCATCTCGGCGGCGGCGGTCGGCGTCGGGGCGCGCAGGTCGGCGGCGAAATCGGCCAGCGTCGTATCGGTCTCGTGCCCGACCGCCGAGATGATCGGGATCGAGCAGGCAGCGATGGCGCGCACCACCACTTCCTCGTTGAACGCCCAGAGGTCCTCGATCGAGCCGCCGCCGCGCGCGACGATGACGAGGTCGGGGCGCGGCACCGGCCCGCCCGGCTGGATCGCGTCGAACCCGCGCAGCGCCGCCGCGACCTCGGCCGCGGCGGCGTCGCCCTGTACCTTGACCGGCCAGACCAGCACATGAGTCGGGCAGCGATCCTCGAGCCGGTGCAGGATGTCGCGGATCACGGCACCGGTTGGCGAGGTGATGACCCCGATCACCCGGGGCAGATAGGGCAGCACCTTCTTGCGCGCATTGTCGAACAGCCCCTCGGCGGCGAGCCCGGCCTTGAGCTTCTCCAGCAGCGCCATCAGCGCGCCCTCGCCCGCCAGCTCCATGCGCTCGATCACGATCTGGTATTTGGAGCGGCCGGGATAGGTGGTGACCTTGCCGGTCGCGATCACTTCGATCCCGTCCTGCGGCTGGAACGGGATCAGCGCGATCTGGCCCTTCCAGATCACGCCGTCGATCACCGCGCTGTCATCCTTCAGGCTGAGATAGGCATGGCCCGAGGCGACGCGCTTGTAGCCTGAAATCTCGCCGCGCAGCCGGACATGGCCAAACTCGCCCTCGACGACGCGCTTGAGCTTCAGCGCCAGTTCGCCCACGCCGAGCGGCGCGGCGTTGTCGCCCGGCATCTGCTCGGCTACGAGCCGCCCGGTCTTGTCGTCGAGATCGTCGTAAAAGGGGTCGGTCATGAATGTCCTGCTGATCGGCTCCGGTGGCCGTGAACATGCGCTCGCGTGGCGCCTCGCGCAATCGCCGCGCCTCGGCAAGCTGTTTGCGGCGCCCGGCAATCCGGGCATCTCCGAGCATGCCGACCTGGCCGATCTCGACCCGGCGGATCACCGTGCGGTGATCGATTTCTGCCACCGCCAATCGATCGGCCTGGTCGTGATCGGGCCCGAAGCGCCACTGGTCGACGGGCTTGGCGACAATATCCGGATGATGGGCATTCCAGTGTTCGGCCCGAACAAGGCGGCGGCCCAGCTCGAAGGATCGAAGGGCTTCACCAAGGATCTGTGCAAGCGGGCGAAGATCCCGACCGCCGGCTATGTCCGCGTCACCTCGCGCGACGGAGCGCAGGCGGCACTCGGCGAGTTCGGCCTGCCCGTGGTGGTGAAGGCAGACGGCCTCGCCGCCGGCAAGGGCGTGACGGTCGCGACCACCCGCGCCGAGGCCGAGGCAGCACTCGACGAGCTGTTCGCGGTGCGCGGCGCCGAAGCCGTCATCGAGGAATTCCTCGACGGCGAGGAAGCCAGCCTGTTCGTGCTCGCCGACGGCGAGGCTATCCTGGTGTTCGGATCGGCCCAGGACCACAAGCGTGTCGGCGACGGCGATACCGGCCCCAATACCGGCGGGATGGGCGCGTACAGCCCGGCGCGCGTGCTGACGCCCGAACTGGAGCAGCAGGCGATCGACGCAATCATCCTGCCCACCGTGGCGGCGATGAAGGCGGCCGGCATGCCCTTTTCGGGCGTGCTGTTCGCAGGGCTGATGCTCACCGCCGACGGGCCCAAGCTGATCGAATATAATGCCCGCTTCGGCGACCCCGAATGCCAGGTGCTGATGACCCGGCTCGAGGACGACCTGCTTGAGCTGATGCTCGACACCGCCGAAGGGCGGCTGGCCGGTCGCGCGCCGTTGCGCTTCTCGCCCGATACCGCGCTGACCGTGGTGATGGCGGCCAGGGGCTATCCCGGCACGCCCGAGACCGGCGGCGCCATTGCCGGGATCGATGCCGCCGAGGCGCTCGGCGCGCGGGTGTTCCAGGCGGGCACGCGTCTCGACCGCGGGAAGCTGGTCGCCTCAGGTGGGCGTGTTCTGGCGGTCACTGCGACCGGCCCCGATATCGCGACCGCCCAGACGGACGCCTATCGCGCCGTCGATGCGATCGATTTCCCGACCGGTTTCTGCCGCCGCGACATCGGCTGGCGCGAGATCGCCCGAACCCGCTGATTCCGGGTCGCATCGCCCCAGGCCTCGGCGAGGAGAATGCGTCACCTGTTCCACCTGTTATTTCGACGAAATTTTTTTCTCACCTGTTATGTTGGATTCCGATCCTTCTTTTGTGGTGATGTTTCAGACTGTTACTGCCCAAGCACCTGTTACTGAATAACAGGTCGGAAACAGGTCGATAACAGGTGGCACGGCCGGTAATTGGTTCGAGCGGATCTCCTGCAATCTTCAACTGAGAAAGAGCGGGACGTACCTGACAAGGGCGTCGTCCAAATTCACGCTGCCATGATTCGCTGCGATGTTGAATCGACGCGCCACACCATTCTCTCGGCTGGCTTGGCAACAGTTATATTATGTTATACCATTACATCATTGGAGAGAAGATAAGGGAGAGAGTCGATGAGGTTTCGTCCCGCTATCGCTTCCGGATCGATCAGCCTGTTGCTCACGGCAGGATTGATCAGTCTGTTGATCACATCGTTGTCGCAACCGCCGGTGCGGAAGCTTACCGAAGCGCTTCGATCGATGGATGTCATGGAGCCCATGCCGCCGCCGGTCGAGCCGACATCCTCATTCAACAGGGCGCCGCCCGCCATGATGCTGGCGCTGCCGTCCTCCCCCACCGCGCCTTATGGTGCGCCCGGCAACACCGAACGCTATGACGGCCGGCCCGTCGCCCCGATCCAGCGCGTCTCGACCAACCCCGTCTCCACCTTCTCGGTCGATGTCGACACCGGCTCCTATGCCAATGTCCGACGCTTTCTGAACCATGGCGAAGCCCCGCCGCCCGAGGCCGTGCGCACCGAGGAGATGATCAATTATTTCCGCTATGACTATCCGCGCCCGACCGATCGCGCCCAGCCGTTCAGCGTGACGACCAATGTCTCGACCACGCCGTGGAACCGGGAATCGCGGCTGCTCCGCATCGGGCTGCGTGCCTGGGACGTGACCACCGCCGCGCGGCCCCGCGCCAACCTGGTCTTCCTCGTCGATGTATCGGGGTCGATGGAGGATGCCGACAAGCTGCCCCTGGTCAAGGCGGCGCTGACCGGGCTCGCCGACCGGCTCCGCCCCGACGATCGGGTTTCGATCATCGTCTATGCGGGCAATGCGGGCATGGTGCTGAAGCCCACGGCCAACAAGAATGCGGTGAAGGCAGCGCTCACGCGCCTGGAGGCCGGCGGATCCACAGCGGGCGCCGCAGGCATCCAGCTCGCCTATGACACCGCCCGGTCCAGCTTCATGAAGGACGGCGTCAACCGTATCTTCCTGGCGACCGACGGCGATTTCAACGTCGGGATCAGCGACACGAGGGCGCTCGAGGCCCTGGTCAAGTCCAACCGCGACGACGGCATCACCCTCACCACGCTCGGCTTCGGCGAAGGCAATTACAACGAGGCGATGATGGAGCACATCGCCGATCTCGGAAATGGCAATTACGCCTATATCGACAGTGCGACGGAAGCGGGGAAAGTGCTCGACGAGCAATTGTCCGCGACGCTCGTCACCGTCGCCAAGGACGTGAAGGTGCAGGTCGAGTTCAACCCGGCCGAGGTGAAGCAATATCGCCTGATCGGTTATGAGAACCGCGCTTTGGCCGAAGAGGATTTCAACAACGATTCGGTCGACGCGGGCGATATCGGCGCCGGGCACCAGGTGACCGCGCTGTACGAAGTGATGCCGGCCAGCGCGAAGGGCTGGGCCGACGAGCGGCGCTATGCCCAAAAGCGCACCGCTGCCGCAGGAAGCGGCACCGAGCTGGGCTTCGTCAAGCTGCGCTACAAGCTGCCGGACGGGAAGCAATCGCGGCTGGTCACCCGCGCGGTCCCCGCCAGCCTGATGCGGAACGCCGCCGCACCGGCCGGCGACATGGCGTTCGTCGCGGCGGTCGCCGCCTATGGTCAGAGACTGCGCGGCGACAATTTTCTCGGCAGCTTCAGCCTGGCCGATGCACGCGCGCTGGCGGGCATCCAGCAGGACATCTGGCGGCAGGAATTCGTCAGGCTGACCCGCCTTGCCGACAGGAAGCGCGCGGGCGACTGACGATCCGGTGGCGTTGCCCGGCCATCCTGCGATAGGGATGGGCGGCAACCCACGGAGCCGAAGCATGGAAACGACCGCCCCCCTGATCCTGATCGCGCTGCTCGCGATCGTCGTGATCGCCGGCATCATCTGGGGTATCAAGCTCCGGCGCGAGCGCCGCGCCGCCGACGATATCGTCACCAAGAACCGCGCCGCGGCCGAACAGGGCTCGCCCGGATCGACCGTGCCGCCTGCTGTCGTGCCCAGCCCGCCGCCGCTCGCCGACGAGCCGATCGTGGCGGCCGCCGCGTTCGATGCGACGCCCGCCTCGATCGCGGTGGAGATGGCCGAACCGGTAGCCGAACCTGCCCCGGCTCCCGCACCGGCACCTGCCTCCGCCGACCTGACTCAGCTCAAGGGGCTCGGCCCCAAGCTGGTCGCCACCCTGGCGGAGCTCGGCATCACCCGGATCGACCAGATCGCCGCGCTGACCCCCGAGGAGGCGCAGGATCTCGACGCGCGGCTGGGCAATTTCCGCGGCCGGCTGGCGCGCGACCGCTGGATCGAGCAGGCCCGCCTGCTCGCCGCGGGCGACCGCGCGGCCTATGAAGCCGAGTTCGGCAAGCTGGGTTAGAACAAGATAAATTCAGGTCGACCCGTTCATCCACTCGTCCGTTCGTCTTGAGAGACAGGTGGTGCCGCCCGGAACGGTGCCTCGATACGAGCCCTCGATACGCGCCTGCGGCGCTACTCGGTCTCTACTCGGCACGAACGGACGAGGAGACGGGCAGCCCAGCTGAAAGCCTTCCCGGCCTAGCGCTTCTTCTTCGCCTCGCTGACCAGCAGCTTGTCGATGCGCCGGCCATCGAGATCGACCACTTCGAATTTCCAGCCCTGCTCGATGAAGCTTTCGCCCTCGCCCGGCAGGTGGCGGAACACCGCGAGCGCGAGGCCGGCGACGGTCGCATAGTCGCGATCCTCGGGCAGATCGATGCCGAGCCGTTCGGCCAGCGCATCGACCGCCATCTGCCCCGCGACGAGCAGCGACCCGTCGTCGCGCTCGACCACCGACGGCGCTTCGTCCGGATCGGTGTCCGACGCGAACTCACCGGCGATTGCCGCGAGCAGATCGGCGGGCGTCACGATGCCTTCGAAATGGCCGTACTCGTCATGGATCAGCGCCATCGGGACTTCGGCCTGGCGCAGGGCATCGAGCGCGTCCATCGCGTCGATCTGGTCGATCACTACCGGCGCCTGGCGCATCAGCACGCGCAGATCGAGCGGCTCGCCCTTGAACAGCGCCACCGCGATGTCGCGCGCCTGGACCACGCCGATCACCGCATCGACCGATCCGTCGGCGACCGGCATGCGACTGTGCGACGCCGCCATCAGCGCGGCGCGGATGCCGGCATCGTCGAGCGTCGCGTCGATCCATTCGACATCGGTGCGCGGCGTCATCACTTCGCGTACCGGCCGGTCGGCCAGGCGGACGACGCCCGAGATGATCGAGCGCTCATGTTCCTCGATCACGCCCGACTTGCTGGCCTCGGCGACGATCAGATGAAGCTCCTCGGCCGTCACATGATCCTCGGTCTCGCGCTTCAGCCCCATCAGGCGGAACAGCGCGCCGCTCGACGAATCGAGCAGCCAGACCACCGGGGCGGTGCACCAGGCGAGAGTCAGGAGCGGACCCGCCATGAGCGCGGCGATCGGTTCGGGGGCCCGCAGCGCGATCTGCTTCGGTACCAGTTCCCCGACGACGAGCGAGGCATAGGTCGTGATGGCGATGACGATGCCGAAACCGACCGTCTGCGCGATCTCGTCCGACAGGCCGAGAAAGCCGAGGCGCGCCGCCACCGGCCCACCCAGGCTTGCGCCCGAATAGGCACCGGCGAGGATGCCGATCAGCGTGATGCCGATCTGCGTGGTGGAGAGGAACTTGCCGGGATCGGCCGCCAGGGCCAGCGCCGTACGCGCGCCGCGCTTCTTCGCGCGTGCCATCGCCTCGAGCCGCGCCTTGCGCGACGAGACGATCGCCAGCTCCGACATCGCGAAAACGCCGTTCAACACGATCAGCGCGAAGATGATCGCGACGTCGATCCAGGGGAAGGGGGGAAGCGGTGCCATGGCGCGCTCCAAGTCTTTGGCGGGTTTCTCGCGCCTGCACAACCGCCTGTGACACGGAAGTTCGAATCGGAGGCGGAACAAGCGGGCGGCCAGGCGTGTTGAAACGGGGCAAAGCGGCGCCTCAGCGCGCCGCGACAGGGAGAGAATCATGACGCTGTCACATCGGGCGCTCGCCGCCACCGCCCTTGCCGCCCTGATGGCGACGAGCGCCTGCACCACTGACCCGGTCACGGGCGAACGCCGCATCTCCAAGGCGGCGATTGGCGGAATCGGAGGGGCGCTCGGCGGTTATCTGCTCGGCGATATCGTCGGCGGCCGGCACGACCGGACCGAGAAGATCGTCGGCGCCGGCATCGGCGGCATCGCGGGTGCCGGGATCGGCGCCTATATGGACAAGCAGGAACGCGATCTGCGCGCACGCACCGCCGGCACCGATGTGCAGGTGATCCGGCAGGGCGACGACCTGATCCTCAACATCCCGTCGGGCATCAATTTCGCCTATAACAGCGCGGCGGTCGCGCCGCAGTTCCAGCGCACGCTCGATCAGGTCGGGCAGGTGCTCGGCCAATATGACCGCACCTATGTCGATATCTACGGCCATACCGATTCGACCGGCAGCGAAGCCTATAACCAGGACCTGTCGGAACGCCGCGCCGGATCGGTCGCCGACTATCTCGAGACGCGCGGCGTGAAGTCGGCGCGAATCGGCATCCGCGGTTTCGGCGAGCTGCAGCCGATCGCCTCGAACGATACCGAGGCAGGTCGCGCGGCGAATCGGCGCGTGGAGATCAAGATCGTGCCGATCTCCGAGAGCGATGTGCGGTAAAAGACTGCCTCTCCCGCCCGGTAGAGGCCGAGAACCGTCTTTCGAGAAGGGAGAGGGCTCGGTCGGAACCGGTCGTGAGGCTCGAACTGGCCGTTCCGACCGAGCCCTCTCCCTCGCTGCTGATCATCGCCCTCTCCCGAAAGGGAGAGGGCGATGATCAGCGACGTGCCGCGAAGAAATCCCTGAGCAGCGTGGCCGCCTCGCCTTCGCCGATCCCGGGATAGATTTCGGGCCGGTGGTGCACGGTCGGCTGGGCGAACAGCCGCGGGCCATGTTCGACCGCCCCGCCCTTGGGGTCGCCGGCGCCGTAATAGAGGCGCGCGATGCGGGCATGGGCGATGGCGCCCGCGCACATCGCGCAGGGCTCGAGCGTCACCCACAGATCGCAATCGGACAGGCGATCGCCGCCGATCGCCTCGGCCGCCGCGCGAATCGCCAGCATCTCGGCATGGGCGGTGGGATCGTGAAGCGCGCGCGGCGCGTTGGCCGCGACCGCCAGGATCTTTCCATCACAGACGATCGCTGCGCCGACGGGCACTTCCCCGGCGGCAGCAGCCTGGGCGGCGGCGTCGAGCGCGGCGCGCATCGGGGCAGGAATCGGGAACATGCCGCCCCTTTGCCTCAGCATCGCCGCCCGGGCCAGCCCGGCGGCGATGCTCAAGGGGCGCCGACGCTTACCGCGCGGTGTTGGTCGACGCGTCGACGGGCTTGTTCACATTCACCGTCGGCACGCTGATCGTCTTCTCCACGGTGGTGACCTTCGGCACCTCGATCGTCTTGTTCGCGGTGCCGACGCTCACGGTCGCGACATTGGCATCGACCGTTGGCGCGGCGCCCCCATTGACGCTGACCTGGGGCAGCGAGCCCGGCGTGGTCTTGAGCGTCAACAGGCCGAGCGACAACATCACGACGACGACGACGGCGGCGATTCCAACCAGAGCTAACAAGGCGCGCATTGGCATTCTCCAAAAACGAGGCAATCGAATCGATACCGTAATCAACTGACGGGGGCGCACTAGGTTGCATCGGCGCATCAGGATGCACGGGAATGCCTGAATCGGTTGACGCATCGTCCCGTTGCGGCTATCCGCGCCGCCTTTACGGGACCAGCCAGCACGGTCTGGCCGAAACTCAGGAATACGACTCATGTCGCGCATTTGCGAACTGACCGGCAAGGGCCGGCTGGTGGGAAACAACGTCTCCCACGCCAACAACAAGACCAAGCGTACCTTTCTGCCGAATCTGCAGAACGTCACGCTGATGTCCGAAGCGCTGGGCACCAGCGTCAAGCTGCGCGTCTCCACGCACGGCCTGCGCTCGGTCGAGCATGTCGGCGGCCTCGACAACTGGCTGGTCAAGACCTCGGACGACAAGCTGTCGCTTCGTGCCCGTCGCCTGAAGCGCGACGTCCGCAAGAAGCTTGGCACCGTCGCGGTGGCCGCTTAACCTTTTCGATCGAATCGAAAAACGCCGGCCTGCTTCCCCTCGGGGAGCGGGCCCGTTGCGTTTCAGCCCAGCCCCCCGTCGAATCGGGGCGGCCGACTCGGGGTCGGCAAATCGGGCTCGAGCCTGAACTTGAGCAACAGGCTGCGCTGCAGGAACAGCTTATTGTCGTCGGACACGATCCAGACGATCGTCGCCTTGCCCTCCCGCGTCACCGCCATCCCTTCGAAATTATCGTGGACCATCGGGCTGGCCAACGTCGCGATCTCGCGTCCGCGCACGACAGCGCCCGGGCGAATCGCCCGTGAATCGATCAGGACCAGCTTGGTCGAAAAGGCGAACGGGACCGCGAATCGACGGTTGAGCACGAGCAGCCTGCCATCGGGCAGCACCGCCATGTCGCTCGGATCATAATGGGCCGGCGGGATATAGCTGAAACGAAAGCCGCGATCGGGCCGGTCGGTCGGATCGCCCGAGAAATGAATCGCCGCCCTGCCCTTGCGGCCCGGCCAGGACTCCCGCTCCCCGATCACGATGAATCCGCCATCGGGCAGCCGCGTCATGGCCTCCGCCCCCGAATTGACCGGCCAGTCGGCCATGGCGCGCGGAACGGCATGCGCCTCGCCCCGCGCCAGCCCCGGTGCAAAGCGCCAGATCGCGTTCGCCCGCTCGAACCCGACCCAGAGCCGGCCGGTGATCGGGTCGGCCGTCATCGATTCGCTGTCGCGGTCTTCCTTCAGCCAACCAGTACCGGGCCCGGCAGCAAGATTGGCAAAGGATCGCTCGCTCAGGCGCCCATGCGAATCCAGGCGGAAGCGCACCACATTGCCGCCGTCGCTGAGCAGGGTGACGCGATCGCCCAGGACCGCCATCGCCGAGAACCCGCCAAAGGCCGGGTCAGGGCTCGTCAGTTCCACGCCGCCGAGCCAGGTCAACTGTCCCACGCGGTTCAGTGCGGGATTTGCCGGGTCCAGGGAAACGCGCTTTGCTTCGAACGCCGGGTCGCCGCCGAGCAGGGCCAGCCTCTTTTCCCCCATCCATGGCGGCGTCAGGAACAGCAGCAGCAGGACGGAAGTGAGGATGCGCATCGCCGCCGCCCTGATCGACCCGGCGCACCGGCGCAACCGCGATCGGCACCTGAACGTCCGCTAACGACTCCATTCAGGACGAGCTCAAACCGACTCACCCATAAGGGCTCCAACGACACGGCATTCAGAGGAGACTCGCCATGTTCAAGAAACTTTCCCTGGCCGGTGCGGCCCTCGCGATGAGTGCCACCGCCCTGATCCCCGCGACGCCCGCCGCCGCGCAGAATTACGACCGCCATTATCGCGGCGACCGCTACGACAACCGTTACGACAATGGCTATCGCGATTACGATCGCGGCTATCGCGACGATCGCGGCTACGACAATCGCCGGAGCTATCGCGGCTATAACCGCAGCTACCGCGCGCGCTGCAACAACGACACCGGCACGGTGGTCGGCGCGATCGCCGGCGGCCTGCTCGGCAACACCGTCGCCGGCCGTGGCGACCGCCTGCTGGGCACGGTGCTCGGTGCCGGTGCCGGCGCGCTCGCCGGCCGCGCGATCGATCGCTCGGACGATCCGCGCTACTGCCGCCGCTAACGGAATCCCTCGCGTGGTGTAACGAGGGCGAGGGCCGGTGCCGGAAGGTGCCGGCCCTCAACTTTTGGGGGTGCCGGGTCCAGGCATCTGACCGGCACCTGATCGTAACTGCCCGCTGGAAGTCCCTTGTGTTCCCGCGAACAAGAAGCGCGCGCCGGCGGCAAAGCCGCCGTCGGTCGGGTTGGGCGAGCCCACCCGCCGGCCGTGCCGGGCGCTGCGCTTCGCGCATCGGGGTCGTCGTAACGACCCCTGCGCCCGTCAGTACATATGTTGCCCGCCATTGATCGACAGCGTCGACCCCGTCACGAACCCGCCTTCCTCCGAACACAGGAAGGCAACGCCCCGCGCGATCTCGTGGGCCTGGCCGAGCCGCCCTACCGGAATCTTCGCCACGATCTTCTCCAGCACATCGGCCGGCACCGCCGCCACCATGTCGGTGTCGATATAGCCTGGCGCGATCGCGTTGACCGTCACCCCGGCGCGCGCGCCTTCCTGCGCCAGCGCCTTGGTGAAGCCGTGAATGCCCGATTTCGCGGCGGCATAGTTCACCTGGCCATATTGGCCGGCCTGGCCGTTGATCGACCCGATATTGACGATCCGCCCCCATTTGCGCTCGCGCATGCCGGGGAACACCGCCTTGGCCATGTTGAAGCAGCCACCCAGATTGGTGTCCATGACTTCCTTCCACATCTGGTAGGTCATCTTCAGGATCGTGCCGTCGCGGGTGATGCCGGCATTGTTGACCACGACGTCGACCGGCCCGAGCTCCTCGGCGACTCTGGCGCAGCCCTCCTGGCAGGCATCGTAATCGCCCACGTCCCACTTGTACGCGGCGATGCCGGTGCGTTCGGTGAACTCCCGGGCGCGCTCGTCATTGCCGGCGTAATTGGCCGCGACGGTCATCCCCATGTCCTTGAGCGCGAGGCTGATCGCCTCGCCGATTCC
Source organism: Sphingomonas sp. P2_B6 (assembly GCF_056404755.1). NCBI lineage: Bacteria > Pseudomonadati > Pseudomonadota > Alphaproteobacteria > Sphingomonadales > Sphingomonadaceae > Sphingomonas > Sphingomonas sp. P2_B6. The sequence goes on along the minus strand of NZ_JBFUDK010000008.1, from coordinate 105,173 downwards.
TCGGGTGCCGCCGGTGACGATCGCGACGCGTGCCATATAGATCTCCTGGGGTTCAGATACCGTGGCGGAGGCTAGGCGGGCCGGTTCCAGCCTTCAAGCTCCCGTTGCAGCAATGTGCGCAACATTTCCATGCCCACCGCGCTGTCGTTGAGGCAGGGCAGATAGGCGAAATCGGTCCCGCCCGCCGCCAGGAAGCTCTCCCGCCCGCGGATATTCAGTTCCTCCAGCGTCTCCAGACAGTCGGCGGAGAAGCCCGGCGAGACGATCGCGACCTTCATCACGCCCTTGGCCGGCAATGCCTCGAGCGTGCGGTCCGTCGCGGGTTCGAGCCATTTGGCCCGGCCGAAGCGCGACTGGAACGCGACGATCAGCTCACGCCCCATGGCCTCGCCCAGCAACCGCGCCGTCTTGCGGCAGTGGCAATGATAGGGATCGCCCAGCTCGAGCGTGCGCTGCGGCATGCCGTGGAAGCTGGCGACGATCGCCTGGGGTTCGAAATCGAGCGCGGCGAGCGACGCCTCGACCGACGCCTTGAGCGCGGCGATATAGGCCGGATCGTCATGATAGGGCGGCAGGGTGCGGATCGCCGGCTGCCAGCGCATGCCGGCAAGGACCGAAAAGGCCTTGTCGTTCGCAGTCGCCGTCGTTGCTGCGCAATATTGCGGATAAAGCGGCGCCAGCAGGATCCGCTCGCAGCCCGCGTCCTTCAGCGCTTTCAGCCGATCGGCGATCGCGGGATTGCCGTAGCGCATCGCCCAGTCGACCATCACGTCGGGGCCGAACGCACCCTGAAGCGCCATCGCCTGCGCCCGGGTGATCGCGGCGAGTGGCGAGCCGTCCTCGCGCCAGACCATACCATAGGCATGCGCCGACTTTTTCGGCCGTGTATTCAGGATGATACCGCGCAATATCGGTTGCCACAGGACAGGCGATATCTCCACCACGCGGCGGTCGGAGAGGAATTCGCCCAGATAGCGCTTCACCGCCCCCGCATCCGGCGCGTCGGGCGTGCCAAGGTTGATCAGCAGCACGCCGATCCTGGGCTCGGGAATCGCCGGGTGTGCGGTGGGGAGGGTCATGCTTCGCCGGGCATCAGGGGGAGGGTGCGCATGCGGAAACCCGTAGAGGCCTGGAGCGCATTGGCAATGGCGGGGGCGACCGGCGGCACGCCCAGCTCGCCGACGCCGCCGGGATCGGCCTCGCTGCGGATCATCTCGATCGTGATGTCGGGGGTATCCGCGAGGCGCGGCAGGCCGAGATCGCCGAAGCTGCGGGCATCGCCGACATTCTCGGTGAAGGTCGTGGCGCCGCCCAGCGCCGCCGCCATGCCGAAGATCAGCCCGCCTTCGATCTGCTGGCGCACCACGTCGGGGTTGATCTGGCGCCCACAATCCACCGCCGCGACGATCCGGTCGACCACCGGCCGCTGGCCCTCGTCGATATGCGCCTCGGCCAGCACCGCGATATGGCTGCCGCGGAAGCTGTGACAGGCAATGCCCTGGCCGCTGCCCTGGATGCCGCCTTCCCAGCCGCCAAGCGATGCGGCGGTCGACAGGCACCGCGCCAGCCGCGCATCGCCGCCGAGCATGCCGATGCGGAACGACAGCGGCTCCGTCCCCGCGACATGCGCCAGCTCGTCGAGGAAACATTCCGTGAAGAAGCTGGTATAGCTGTGCGCGCCCGAGCGCCAATGGCCGGTCGGCACGCCGATCTCGGCCGGGTGATGATCGACCGCGTAGGACGGGATGCGGTAGAAGGGCCTGGCCCCGGCGACGGCATAGGCGTCACCCACGCCCGGCAGCGCCAGCGCGGCCCGCGCGGCCTTGTCGGCGCCCATCAGCCGCCCGGCCAGCTCGCGCCCGGTGGTCGGGGCGGCGATCTTGGCAAGCCAGCCGAGGATCTGCCCATTGGGCCCGAGCCGCGCCGACATGCGCGCCGCGGCGGGCGGACGATAGCGGTCATGCGTCAGATCCTCGCTGCGCGACCAGACGAGCTGGACCGGGCGCTTGAGCTTCTCGGCGAGGATCGCTGCCTGTTCGGCGGCGAGATGTTCGAGATTGGCGCCGAACGAGCCGCCGATCAGCATCGGGTGGACGACCACCTTGTCCTCGGCGATGCCGAGCACCGCCGCCGCCGCCGCGCGGGCGAGCCCCGGCGCCTGAGTCGGTAGCCACAATTGCAGCCGGCCGTCGCTGTAATGCGCGGTGGCGGTCATCGTCTCGACCGCGGCATGGACCGCGAGCCCGGCGCGGTATTCGGCGGTGACCAGGCGCGCGCCCTTGAACGCGGCCGAGAGATCGCCCGCGGTCGCCATACGCTCGCCGGGTCCATCGAGCGCCGCGGTCAGAGCATCGTCGATGCTGGTCGAATTGACGATCGCGCCGCGCGTCTCGAAGCGCGGGCGCATCGCCCCCAGCGCCTGGTTCGCCGCCCACCAGTTGTTGGCGATCGCCGCGACCCAATCGTCGTTGGTCGCGACGGACAGCACGCCCCGGATGCGATCGGCGGCGGCAAGATCGACGCTGAGCAGCTTCGTATCGCCGACCGGCCCCTGACGAATCGCGGCGAACACCATGTCGGGCAGGCGGACGTCTCCGGCAAAGTTCGCCGATCCATCGACCTTCGACGGCACGTCGAGCCGGGGCAGCGACTGGCCGAGCAGGCGATTCGTGTCGCCGCTGCGCAGCGGCAGCGGGTTGGGCAGCGATCCGCCGACCGCCTCGGCGGCGAGGTCCCCGAAACGCAGCCGGTCGGCGCCGTGGATGACGAAGCCGCCGGCCGTGCCGCAGGCCTGCCAGTCGACCTTCCAGCGCTTCGCCGCCGCCTTGCACAACAGGACGCGCGCGGCGGCCCCGGCATCGCGCAGATCATTCTCGAACGCCCGGATCGACGTCGAGCCGCCGGTCAGCACCAGCGCGGTCCGCGCCGCATGGCCGGAGCGCAGCGGCGCCGGCAGCGCGTCGAACACGCCCTCGAACAGCACGTCCGCCGCCATCGCATTGGCATAGAGCGGGTTGAGCGGCGCCGGCTGCACCGCGACGGTGCGCCAGTCGGCGCCAAGCTCGTCGGCGAGGATCTGCGGCAGGGTGGTATAGACGCCTTGGCCATGTTCGGCCTGCGGCACCGCGACGGTGACATGCCCGTCCGTGCCGATCTTCAGCCAGGCGCCGAAGATCGTCTCGCCCTTCGTCGCGGTGAGGTTCGGCGCGTAGCTGCGCGGCCAGACGCCCCAGGCGACCAGCAGGCCGACGCCAACGCCACCCCCGATCAGCAGCGTGCGCCGGTCGATGTCGGGGAGTGCGTCGCGGACCGCCATCATGCTGCTCTATCGTGCGGCGAGTATTGGGGAAAGGCCCGCCCCCTCACCCGTTCGTTTCGAGCGCAGTCGAGAAACAGCCCCAGGTGCTTTCCAGGGTGTCTCGACTTCGCTCGACACGAACGGAAGGGGAGTCAGGCCGCCGCCTCGGCCGCCGCGATTGCCTGGTATTTGGCCCGTAGCCCGACCTTGTCGATCTTCTCGGTGCCCAGCCGGGGCAGTGGATCGGCCGAGGTCCAGATGCGCTGCGGCACCTTGAATGCGGCGATATGCGCGTAGAGATAGGCGCAGAGCTGGTCGGGCGTCAGTTCCGCGCCGTCGCGATATTTCACGACCGCGCCCGGCACTTCGCCGAAACGCTCGTCCGGCAGGCCGAACACCGCCGCCTCGGCGACGGCGGGATGTTCGTAGATCGCCGCCTCCACTTCCTGGCAGGAGATGTTCTCGCCGCCGCGGATGATGATGTCCTTCTTGCGGTCGACGATGAAGAGATAGCCTTCCTCGTCGAGATAGCCGATGTCCCCGGTCAGGAAATAGCGGTCGGCGGTGAAGGCGGCGGCGGTCGCCTCGGGCCGGTTCCAATATTCCTTGAAGTTCGCGACCGACCGGATCGCCACTTCGCCCCGCTCGCCCGCCGCGACGGGCCGGCCCAGCGCATCGAGGATGGCGAGATCGACCAGGGGCGCCGAGGCGCGGCCGGTCGAATTGGGCTTGGCGAGATAATTGTCGCGCCAGTTGCCGCAGCCGATGCCGTTGGTCTCGGTCAGGCCGTAACCGAGCAACGGCGCGCCGCCGCCCATCTCCTCCTTGATGCGCCGGACATGCTCGACCGGGCGCGGCGCGCCGCCGGCGGCGAAGTCGGTGACGGTCGACAGGTCGTAATTGGGGCGGTTGGGATGAGTCAGGATCTCGAAGCTCATCAGCGGCACGCCGACGAAATAGCTGATCGCCTCGGCCTCGATCAGTCGCATCGCTTCCTCGGCATCCCATTTGGGCATCAGCACCAGCTTGCGGCCCATGGCGAAGCTCTGGAGGAACACCGGCACCTCGGCCGTGACATGGAACAGCGGCACGTTGAGCAGGGTCGCGGGCTGGCCCTGGGGCGGGTTGCCGTCCTTCGTCGCGATACCGAGCATGACCAGCGCCTGGGCGAGATAGTTGAACACGGCTTGCAGCACCGCGCGGTGATCGCTGAGCGCGCCCTTGGACTGGCCGGTCGACCCCGAGGTGAACAGGATCGTCGCATTGTCGTCCTCGCTCAGCGCGGGCAGCGCAACATCGGGTGCGTCGCGGGTGACGGCGTCCATCGCCCTGGCCAGCGGCAGCGCATCGTCGATCTCGACCACCGGCACCGTCATAGCCTCGATCGCCGCGAGCCGCTTCGCGCGGGGCGGATCGGCGAACACCAGGGCGCAGTCGACGTCGGCGATCGCTTCGGCCAGCTCGGCCGATTGCCACCAGCCGTTGAGCAGGGTGGCGACTCCGCCCGCCATGGCGATGCCCATATAGAGCGTGATCCAGGACGGCGAGTTGCGCATCGCGATGCCGACGCGGTCGCCCGTTTTCAGCCCCTTGCCGACCAGGCTCCGCGCCACCTTGTCGGCCTCGGCATGGACCTCGGCGAAGGTCAGCCGTTCCTCGCCCGCGACGAGGAAGGTCTTGTCCCGATGCTCGGCCGAATAATGCGCGAAATAATGCGGCAAGGCGGGCGGCACGGTCGCGATCAGCGGCAGATCGACGCCGTTCAGCGCGATCGTGCCGAGCGCCAGCGGCGCCCCCTCTCCCGTGAGCCCGGCCAGCCCTTCGTCCATTCGGCGGTCAAGCTCGGTGCGCATGCTCTCTCCCCTTGGGTTTGTCGTTACTGGCCTTTATGGAGACGCGAACCCTTGGGGAAAAGCCTTGATCCTGACAACGCTCGCGAGCGCATCGAACCATATCCATTTCGACAGCCTCGGCCTCAAGCCGGTGGCGCTGTCGCTCGGCTTTTTCGACATCAAATGGTATTCGCTCGCCTATATCTCGGGCATCCTGCTCGGCTGGTGGTATCTGCTCAAGCTGATCGCGCAGCCCGGCAGCCCGATGGCGCGGCGCCATGCCGACGATCTGGTGTTCTACGCGACGCTCGGCATCATTCTCGGCGGGCGGCTCGGCTATGCGATCTTCTACGCGCCGTCGATGTTCGCCAATCCGCTGCAGATCCTGAAGCTGTGGGACGGCGGCATGTCCTTCCATGGCGGGATGATCGGCACCTCGCTCGGCATCATCCTGTTCGCGCGGCGGCACAAGCTCGACTGGCTGCGCATCCATGACTATCTCGCCTGCTGCGTGCCCTTCGGCCTGTTCTTCGGACGCCTCGCCAATTTCGTGAACGGCGAGCTGTGGGGCAAGCCGACCGACGTCGCCTGGGCGATCGTCTTCCCGCGCACCGTGGTCGGCGGCCTCGACCCGGCACGCCATCCGAGCCAGCTCTACGAGGCGGGGCTCGAGGGAATCGTGCTGTTCGCGATCCTGTGGTTCGCCTTCTGGCGCACCAAGGCGCGCTACGATCCGGGCAAGCTGGTCGGCCTGTTCCTGCTGTTCTACGGCCTTGCCCGCTTCACCGTGGAATTCTTCCGCGAACCCGATTCGCAGTTCGCCGGGACCTTCTTCGCCACGACGATCCATATGGGCCAGGTGCTGACCCTGCCGATGATCGTCGGCGGCATCTATCTGATCGCGACCTCGCAGAAGCGCCGCCAGCGCGTCGAACCGATCGCGGGGAGCGAGAGCGTCGCGTGATCTTTCTCCCCTCCCGCTTGCGGGAGGGGCCGGGTGAGGGCATGTCGCCACTGAACCAATGGAACCCACAAGCCCTCCCCTAACCCCTCCCGCAAGCGGGAGGGGAATTGAAGCCCCGCTCGCCGATCGGCTCGCCCGCGCGATAACGCTGGCGGGGCCGATCTCGATCGCCCAGTTCATGTCGGCCGCCAACGCGCATTATTATGCGACGCGCGACCCGCTGGGGACGGCGGGCGACTTCACCACGGCGCCCGAGATCAGCCAGATGTTCGGCGAGCTGATCGGCCTGTGGTGCGCCGATTTGTGGGACCGTGCGGGGCGGCCCGACATCGGATGGGTCGAGCTGGGGCCCGGCCGCGGCACGCTCGCCAGCGATGCGCTGCGCGCAATGGCCAGGGCCGGGCTGACGCCGCCGGCGCATTTCGTCGAGACTAGTCCGACGCTCCGCGCGGCGCAGGCGGAGCGGGTGCCGGACGCGACCTGGCATGACGATGTCTCCACCCTGCCCGGCGACCGGCCGCTGATCGTCGTCGCCAATGAATTCTTCGATGCGCTGCCGATCCGCCAGCTCGTCCGCGCGCTGGACGTGTGGCACGAGCGCTTCGTGGCCTGCCAGGACGTGCTGTTCCTGCCGATCGCGGGCAAGCCGGTGCCGGGCGAGATCATTCCCGAGGCACTGCGCGACGCGCCGCCGGGCTCCGTGATCGAGACCTCGCCCGCCAGCGTCGCGGTGATGCGCGCGCTGGCCTCGACGATCGCGCGGCAGGGCGGCGCTATGCTGGCGATCGATTATGGCTATGAGGGGCCCGCGATCGGCGACACGCTCCAGGCAGTGCGCGGCCACCGTTTCGCCAATCCGTTCGATGCCCCGGGAGAGCAGGACCTGACCGCCCATGTCGATTTCGCGACGCTTGCCGCCGCCGCCCGAATCGAGGGCGTTTCCGCTTATGGCCCGATCGGCCAGGGCGCGTTGCTGACCGCGCTCGGCGTGGACGCGCGCGCCGCCGCGCTCGCCAAGGCCTCGCCCGACCGCGCCGAGTCGATTGCGGCCGATCGCGCGCGGCTGACCGTCGCGATGGGCAGCCTGTTCAAGGCGCTGGCGGTCACCGGCCCCGAATGGCCGATTCCGGCGGCTTTCGCATGATCACTTATCGCGATGCCCGGACGATCGACGGCCCGGCGCTGTCCGCCATGGCGCGGCGCTCCTTCACCGAGACTTTCGGCAATCTCTATCGCCAGTCGGATCTCGCGGCGTTCCTCGACGATGCTTTCGGGGCGAATGGCCTGCCCTCGCAATTGTCCGATCCCGACTTCACCGTGCGGCTGGCGCTGGAGGACGGGAAGATCATCGGCTTCGCCAAGATGGGGCCGGTGACCTTTCCCGGCGAATGGCGGCCCGACGCGATCGAGCTCTATCAATTCTATGTGCTCGGCCCCTGGCAGGGCCAGGGCGTCGCGCCCGAGCTGATGGACTGGGCGCTCCAGCATTCACGCGATCACGGCGCGAAGGAGATCATCCTCAGCGTCTATGTCGACAATCACCGCGCCCGGCGTTTCTACGAGCGCTACGGTTTCCAGGAGATCGGCCGCTACGCCTTCCGGGTCGGCGAGACGATCGACGACGACCGCATCATGCGGCTGGTGCTGTGACGATCAGCTATCGCACTCCGGGCGAAGCGGACGGCCCGGCGCTGTCGGCGATGGCGCGCCAGGCGTTCGTCGACAGCTTCACCTCGGTGATCGATCCCGAGCCGCTCGCCATCTATCTGGAGCAGGCCTATGGCCCCGCCGGCCAGATGCAGCGCGACCTCGGCGACCCCGCGATCGACTGGCGCGCCGCCTATCTCGACGGCGTGCCGGCGGGCTATATCAAGCTCTCGGCGATGACTCTGCCGTTCGAGGCAGCACATCCGGACGCGATGGAATTACGCCAGCTCTATGTCGTCGAAGCCTGCAAGGGCCGGGGCGTGGCCGATGCGCTGACCGAATGGCTGATCGACACGGCGCGGTCGCGCGGCGCGCCGGAAATCTACCTCGCGGTGTTCGACCATAACCAGCGCGCCAAGAGATTCTATGCGCGGCACGGCTTTGCCGAGGTCGGGCGCTGCGATTTCGTCACCGGGCCGCAGGTCCATGACGACCGGATCTGGCGGCGCTCGCTATGAGCGTCGAGGTCATCCGGGCCAAGACGCTCGACGGCGTCGCGCATGGCTTTCTCGGGCGGCGTGGCGGCGTCTCGACCGGGCTGTATGCCGGGCTCAATGTCGGGATCGGATCGGACGACGATGCCGAGATCGTGGCGGAGAATCGCCGGCGCGCGAGCGAGGCCGTGTTGCCCGGCGCGCGGCTCCTGACGCTGTACCAGACTCATTCCGCCGATGTCGTCCGCGCGCTGACCGCGTTCGACGACCGTCCGTCGGGCGACGCGCTGGTGACCGAACGGCCGGGCCTGGCGCTGGGCATCCTGACCGCGGACTGCGCGCCGGTGCTGCTGGCCGATCGCGAGGCCGGCGTGGTCGGCGCGGCGCATGCCGGCTGGAAGGGCGCGATCGGCGGCGTGACCGATGCGACGATCGCGGCCATGGAGAAGATCGGCGCGCGGCGCGAGCGCATCGCCGCCGCGGTCGGCCCGTGCATCGCCCGGTCGAGCTATGAGGTCGACGATGCGTTCGCCCGGCGCTTCGAGAGCGACGACCCCGCCAATGAGCGTTTCTTCGCGCCCGGCAAGCCCGGCCATCACCAGTTCGACCTCGAAGCCTATGTCGCGCACCGCCTCGCCAGGGCCGGGCTCACCCGCATCGAGATGCTCGGTCTCGACACCTATGGCGATGCGGACCGTTTCTTCAGCTTCCGCCGCGCGACTCATCGAGGCGAGCCGGGTTATGGCCGGCAGATCTCGATCATCGGCATCGCCGGCTGACCTTCGCCTTTCGTCCAACACTCAGGCTGTTTTTCCGGCAGCTTTTTTCTTCCGCTGTTATGTTGGATTTTCGGGGCCCTTTCCCCCGGTAGTTCAGTGCGTTGCGGACCGTTTTCCCTGTTACGCGTAACAGCGGAAAAAATGCGCGCCTTTCCGCTGTTCCGGCCATAACTTTCCGCTGATCGAACAGCGAAAACCGTCCAACATTCCTCTGTCACGATGCGAAAGAGCAGGAGGGCGTTGAACGCCACCCTCCGGCCCCCTGATGCCGCGATCGCCGCGTCTCTTGAATCGGCGACATTCTTCCCGCCTGTGACGGAACGAGCGCCGTATCGATCCGTTACCGCAACGACGGGCTAATGACGTCGCCTTGCCTGCCGCGCAGGAAAGTATCAAATGCGACTATTCGCGTCGGACGGCGCACTCTCTTACCCAGGACGCATCCATGGCGATCAAGAACGAAGACGAAGCGGATCTGACCGGCGTCGCGCCCCGCACCAAGCCCAAGCCCTCGGTCGAGAAGATCGGCGACCGCAAGCTGAAGCCGTCGACGCTGATGATGGGCCATGGCTATGACCCGATGCTGTCGGAAGGATCGCTGAAGCCGCCGATCTTCCTCACCTCGACCTTCGTCTTCCCCAATGCCGCGGCGGGCAAGCGCCATTTCGAGGGCGTGACCGGCAAGCGTCCCGGCGGCGCCGAGGGTCTGGTCTATTCGCGCTTCAACGGGCCGAACCAGGAGATCCTCGAAGACCGGCTGGGCATCTGGGAAGATGCCGAGGACGCGCTTGCCTTCTCCTCGGGCATGTCGGCGATTGCCACCCTGTTCCTGTCGATGGTCCGCCCGGGCGACACGATCGTCCATTCGGGCCCGCTCTATGCCGCAACCGAGACCTTGATCGCGCGCATCCTCGGCCGCTTCGGCGTCCATTGGCTCGACTTCCCGGCGGGCGCGACCCGCGAGGAGATCGACGCCGTGCTGGGCAAGGCCGCGGCCGGCCGCGTCGCACTGATCTATCTCGAAAGCCCGGCCAACCCGACGAACGCGCTGGTCGACATCCAGGCGGTCGCCGCGAGCCGCGATGCGATCTTCAAGAACGCCGCGGAAAAGCCGCCGATCGCAATCGACAACACGTTCCTCGGCCCGCTCTGGCTCAAGCCGCTGGAGCATGGCGCCGACATCGTCGTCTATTCGCTGACCAAATATGCCGGCGGGCACAGCGACCTGGTCGCGGGCGGCGTGCTCGGCTCGAAGGAGCATATCAACACCATAAGGCTGATGCGCAACACGATCGGCACGATCTGCGACCCGCATACGGCGTGGATGCTGATGCGCAGCCTGGAGACGCTGGAGCTGCGCATGAGCCGCGCGGGCGAGAATGCGGTGAAGGTCTGCGAATTCCTGCGCAGCCACCCCAAGGTCGAGCGCGTCGGCTATCTCGGCTTCCTCGACAGCACGCCGGGCATGGAGCGCCAGGCCGATATCTATCGCCGCCATTGCACCGGCGCCGGATCGACCTTCTCGCTGATCGTGAAGGGCGGCGAGAAGGAAGCCTTCGCGTTCCTCGACGCACTGAAGATCGCCAAGCTGGCGGTGAGCCTGGGTGGGACGGAGACGCTGGCGAGCCATCCGGCGGCGATGACGCATCTGTCGGTGCCCGACGCGCGCAAACAGGCGCTGGGGATTACCGACAATCTGGTGCGGATTTCGATCGGGGTCGAGGATGCGGACGATTTGATTGCGGATTTCCGGCAGGCGCTGGACGCGATCTAAGAGTCGGCCGCCCCTATTTTCGTCATGCCGGACTTGTTCCGGCATCCATGGCTCCGCAAGCGCCGCAGTGGTTGCGTTTGCGGGACGATGGACCCCGGAACAAGTCCGGGGTGACGGCAGTGGTGGGGCAGACGTCCCGACTCAGTGCAGCTTCAGCCGCGGCCGGATGATCGTGTTGACCCGGCCGATCACGATCAGGCCGATGCCGCGCAGCCAGCCATGGATCGCGATCAGGTGCATGCGGTAGAGCGAGACATAGACGAAGCGCGCGAGCCGTCCCTCGATCGCCATGCGCCCGCCGACGAGATTGCCCATCAGGCTGCCCACGGTCGAGAAGCGACTGATCGACACCAGCGATCCATGATCGTGATATTCGAACGGCTTCAATGGCCGGTCGTTCATCAGCCGCACGAGATTGTGGAACACGGCGGTCGCCATCTGGTGCGCGGCCTGGGCGCGCGGCGGGACCGGGCGGCCGGTCGCGGGATCGAGGCAGGAGCAGCAATCGCCCAGCGCGAAGATGCGGTCGTCGAGCGTGGCCTGCAGCGTCGGCTTCACCAGCAGCTGGTTGTTCCGGTTGGTCTCCAGCCCGCCGATATGATCGAGCGTCGCCGCGCCCTTGACCCCGGCGGCCCAGACGCGCAGCTCGCTGACGATGCGCTCACCACTCGCGGTGACGATCGCCTCGTCGGTCGCCTCGGTCACGCGCGTGTCGGTCAGCACACGCACGCCGAGCGTCTCCAGCTCGGCCTGCGCCGCCGCCGCGAGCTTCTCGGGAAGCGCGGGCAGGATGCGCGGCCCCGCCTCGATCAAGGTCACCTCGAGCCGTTTCTCGTCGAACGTCTCCAGCCCGTAGAAACGCAACGCGGCGGCGGAATTGAACAATTCGGCGGTGAGCTCGACGCCGGTCGCGCCGCCGCCGACCACCGCGATGCGGACATGCTCGTCCGAGGCCGGATCGAGGCTCATCGCGCGGGACACGCGCAGGCAATGGTTGAGCAGCCGGTTGCGGAAGCGATCGGCCTGGGCGCGATCATCGAGCACCATGCAATTCTCGCGCACCCCCGGGGTACCAAAATCATTGGTGACCGACCCCACCGCCAGCACCAGATAATCATAGCGGATCGCGTGGCGGCCGATCAGCTCGCTGCCGTCCTCGTCGAGCAGGGGCGCGACCCATAGCTCGCGCCTGTCCCGGTCGATGCTTTCGAGCGTGCCGAGGAAGAAGCGATAGCCCCAGCGATAGCAATGGCTGCGATAGCCGACCTCGTCGAGATTGGCGTCGAGCGATCCGGCCGCGACCTCGTGCAGTAGCGGTTTCCAGATATGGGTGCGGTTGCGCTCGACCAGGATGATGTCGTGGCGCTTGCGGCCATATTTCGCGCCGAGCCGCCGGGCGAGCTCGAGCCCGCCGGCCCCGCCCCCGACGATCACGATCTGAATCTTGCGCTCGGTCATTCCTGTCCCCCGGATGCCCGGCCGAAGCCGCACGATAGCAGCCGGCCCGCAGCTGGCGAGGAAGATTTGGCTCTGAAGGCCTGCCCTTGAACTTCGCCGGAAAGGCGGCCAGCGTTCGGCGACGACGCGGGGGAGCAGCATGACATCAGCCGATCAGCCGGGCATCGACCCTCGTCCGTTGCTCGGCGACTTCACCAGCGACCTCTGGTTCCCGCATTATGCCCCGGGTGTCTGGGGCCCCTGGTCAGTGCGGATCATCGCGATGCCTTCCACGCGGGGTTATTGGGGCCAAGTCTATCGCATGATGGGCACCGTGATCCTGACCGGGCCCGTCGAGCAGGATGAGGCAAGCTGGATGTCGATCGTGCCGATGGAGGTCGAGAGCCAGGAGATCGGCATCGCCGCCGCGCGCGGCCACACCGTGGTGCTGGGGCTGGGCATGGGCTGGTGCGCGGCCAATGTCGCGCTCAATCCGGCAGTCGACCTAGTGACGGTGGTGGAGCGCGACCCGCAGGTGATCGCGCTGATCGAGGCGCTGGGGATCTTCGCCCAATTGCCGGAGGAAGCCCGGGCGAAGATTCGCATCGAGCAGGCCGATGCGCTCGAATGGCGCCCCGATGCGCCGGTCGACAGCATCCAGGCGGACATCTGGGCGAAGGTCGTCGAGCCGCAGAAATGGGACGATGTCCGCCGCATGCAGGAGAATATCGGCGCGGCGAGCCTCTATTTCTGGGGACAGGAGATGGAATTGTGGCGGTTGGCCTGCCGGGAGGCGGGCGGGGTACCGGAGGGGCTGGATCGGGAGGGGATCGTCCGGCTGATCGAGGGCACGGGCCTGCCGCTGGTTTGCCCCGACTGGCCCGATTATGGCGACCGCATCGTGGCGGCAGCGCCGTGGTGGACGCCGCGCACCGAGGGCTGGTGGAACGAGGCTTAGGGAGAGCGATAAACCCGCCGTTCGTCCCGAGTAGCCATCGAGCTTGTCGAGATGGCATATCGAGGGACAAGCGTGCCGCGCCTCACCGATACCTCGATACGGGCCCTCGATACGGCTTTGCCTACTCGGTCCCTACTCGGCACGAACGGCGTGGGGATGAGGCGGGTAGAAAGTCTCAGCCGTCGCTGACGCGCTCGATATCGGCACCCACCGCGCTCAGTTTCTCTTCGAGCCGCTCGTATCCGCGATCGAGGTGATAGACGCGCTGGACCTGAGTCTCGCCCTCGGCGGCGAGGCCGGCGAGGATCAGGCTCATCGAGGCGCGCAGATCGGTCGCCATTACCGGCGCGCCGACCAGTTTCTCCACGCCGCGCACCACCGCGGTGCGGCCGCGCACCTGGATGTCGGCGCCCATGCGCGCCAGTTCCGGCACGTGCATGTAGCGATTCTCGAAGATCGTCTCGGTCAACACGCTGGCGCCGTCCGCCAGGGCGAGCATCGCCATGAACTGCGCTTGCATGTCGGTGGCGAAACCCGGGAACGGCGCGGTCGAGAGGGTGAGCGGGCCGAGCCGGCCGGTCGCCTCGACGAACAGACTGTTGCCGCGTTCCTCGACCGTGACGCCCGCTTCCACCAGAGCCGCGACGGTCGCGCGCATATCGTCCATCGCGACGCCGACCAGCTCCAGCGCGCCGCCGGTGATCGCGGCGGCACAGGCATAGCTGCCCGCCTCGATCCGGTCGGGCATCACTGCATAGGTCGCGCCGTGCAGCCGGTCGCGGCCTTCGATCTCGAGCGTCTCGGTGCCGATGCCCGAGATCGACGCGCCCATCGCGACGAGCATGTTGCAGAGATCGACGATCTCCGGCTCGCGCGCGGCATTCTCGATGATCGAGCCGCCCTTCGCGGTCGCCGCGGCCATCACCGCATTCTCGGTCGCGCCGACCGACACGATCGGGAAGGTCACGCGGCCACCCGACAGCCGGCCGCCCGGCGCAGTCGCCTTCACATAACCCGCGGCCAGTTCGATCTCGGCGCCCAGCGCTTCCATCGCTTTCAAATGAAGGTCGATCGGGCGGTTGCCAATGGCGCAGCCGCCCGGCAGCGACACGGTCGCCTCGCCGGCGCGGCCGATCAACGGGCCGAGCACCAGGATCGAGGCGCGCATCTTGCGCACGATGTCATAGGGCGCCTCGGTCGCGGTCAGCTTGCCGGCGCGGATCGTCATCACCCGGCCGAAATCCTCGGGCCGCGCGCCCTCGATCTGGGTCGAGCAGCCGAGCTGGTTGAGCAGATGCCCGAAGCTGTCGACATCGGCCAGGCGCGGCAGGTTCCTCAGCGTCACCGGCTCCTCGGTGAGGAGCGCGCAGGGCATGAGGGTGAGCGCTGCGTTCTTGGCGCCGGAGATGGGGAGGCGGCCCGAAAGCCGGTTGCCGCCGCGGATGAGGATACGGTCCATTGGCGGCTTCTATCGCCTGCGCGTGCCCGCGCAAGTAGCGCCTTCGCCTAAGCGGAAGATGTTGCGTCCCGGTGACAGCGCTTGATCGACTTTAATGCACTGATTCTCCTGCAATGCTCTGGCTTGTCGGGGTTTGGGGGAATGTTCGCGTGCCGGGTAGTTGTTTCGCTGAACGATTGAGCGGCATGGTCGCGCTGACTCCTGGCGAACACCGCGCACTGGAGCAGCTGGAGGACCGCGAGCGCAGCCTGCGTCGCGGCGCGACCTTGCAGCGCGAGAATGATCGCTGCAGCGAGCTGTTCATCCTGCGCAAGGGCACGATGATGAGCTCCGTGCTGCTCGACGACGGCAGCCGCCAGATCCTGCGATTCCTGTTCCCCGGCGACATGATGGGGGTCTCGTCGCTGGTGTACAGCGAAGCGCCGGAGACGATCACCGCGCTGACCGATGCCGTGGTCTGCCCGTTCGAGCGCACCGCGATGAGCAAGCTGATCAGCGACCATCCCCGGCTCGCCGCGCTGATCATGGTCTATAACCAGATCGAGCGCGCGGCGCTGACCGACCGGCTGGCAGCGCTTGGCCGCACCTCGGCCAAGGCGCGGGTGGCGGGGATCCTGCTCGAGATGCGCAACCGCATGCGCATGCTCGACAAGGCGACCAACACCAGTTTCATCCTGGGCCTGACCCAGGAGGAGATCGGCGACGCGACCGGACTGACCGCGGTGCACGTCAATCGCATGCTGCGGCAGCTGGAAGAGGAACGCATCATCGCCCGCGAGGGCGGCCGGGTGACCCTGACCGAAGAGCGGGCGTTGCAGCGGGCGGCGAATTTCGTGGATCGTTATGCCGGGCTGGATCTGGGTTGGTTGCCGGCGGCGCGGTGAGCGCTTCTATCTAATTCCTCCCCCGCAGGGGGAGGGGGACCACGAAGTGGTGGAGGGGCTTGGAGCGCGGAACAATTGCCCCGCGCTCCAAGCCCCTCCACCACCCGCCTGAAAAAGGCGGGCGGTCCCCCTCCCCGTGCCGGGGAGGAACTGAGGAACTAAAGATTTACGCCTTTTCCAGGGTGCATTGCAGGGGGTGCTGGTTCTGCCGGGCGAATTCGATGACCTGGGCGACCTTGGTTTCCGCCACTTCGTAGCTGAACACGCCGCACACCCCGACGCCCTTCTGGTGGACGTGGAGCATCACTCGCGTCGCAGCCTCCATGTCCATGCGGAAGAAGCGCTGGAGCACCAGCACGACGAATTCCATCGGCGTGTAATCGTCATTGAGCAGCAGTACCCGGTAGGGAGTCGGCTGCTTGGTCCGCGTGCGGGTGCGGGTGGCGATGCCGAGGCCAGTGCCGTCGTCATCGCCCCCTTCGCCGTCGCGGCGCTCGGCCATGGCCGTGATGCTAAGCTGGTTGATCATGAGAAGCGAAAATATGGCATGCCGCGGCCCAAGGGCAAGAGGGTGCGCGCGATCAACCTCGTTTGTGGCGTCTTTCGACGCGCTGGCGCTGCCCTTGCCGACGCACGGCACCAATAAACGAAAAAGGGCGGCCCCGAAGGACCGCCCTGTTCCTATTCGACGATCGTGCGCGACATTACGCGGCGATCTTCGCCTTCTCGGCGGCGAGCGCGACACGGTTCGAGATCGGCTGAGCGACCTCGCCGGCGAGCTTCAGCATCGCTTCGGTGTTCTTCGAGGTCTGCGCGACGATCGAGTCGAACGACGAGCGGACATAGTCGCTCTGCAGCTTGAAGAAGTCGGTCGGCGACTTGATCGTCGACAGGCTCTTCAGCGCGGCGGTCGCACCTTCGAACTGCTTGCGGCTGTATTCCGCAGCGTCCTGGCCGAAGGTCTCGAGGCCCTTGGCGGCAATCTTGCCGGACTCGACGATTGCTTCGATGTTGCCCTTCGAGAACTCATTGGCTTCCTCGAACAGCTTGGTGCCCTTCTCGACGGCGGCCTTGGCGCGCTCGTTTGCTTCAGCGAACAGGGTCTGCGCCTTTTCGGCGGCATTCTTCAGATTGGCTTCCATGGTCTTCACTTCCTTCTGGATCAGGGCGACCGGCGTTTCGACGACGGGCGTGATGGGTTCGATAGTCTTCACTGCGGTGTCGGCTGCTTTTTCGATCGCCCGTTCCACCGCCGGTTCAACGGCGGCGACGGGCGCGGGCAGCTCGATCTTGGCGGCGACCGGCGGAACCGGCTGGGCCGCGACAAGTACCGGCGCGGCGACTGCCTTCGCGGCAGCCGGAGCGACGGGCTTGGTGGCGGGCTTCGCGACAGTCTTCGTCGCCGCTGCCGCCTTTGGGGCTGTTGCCCTCGGCTTCGGCGCTGCCGCCTTGGCCGGACTTCCGGGCTTGGGACCCTTGCTGGCCATAAAGGCCTCCCTCACGTTACTTGTTGCACTGCAATATAGCGCATGCTGCGCGTTCCGCAAGACTTTTTGTTGCACCGCAACATATGCGTCATGCTGCAGGTGTAGCGTAATGATTCGAGAGACTTAGCGTGCCCTTACATAGCTGCCGGGCGCGTCCTCGATCGCCTTCAGCACGCCCTTGCCGGGCTGGCGCGCGCCGCTGGCGGGCACCGTCGAGTCGCTCTGATCGTGCAGCCAGCCGAGCCAGTCGGGCCACCAACTGCCCTTGGTCTCGGACGCGCCCGCAACGAACTCGGCGAGCGTTTCGGCGGGCTTCGGATTGAGCCAATATTGATATTTGCCGAGCGCCGGCGGGTTCACCACCCCGGCGATATGCCCCGACCCGGCCAGCACGAACTTCACCGGGCCGGTGAAGATATGGGTGATGTTCCACACGCTTTCGGCCGGGGCGATATGATCGTCACGGCCGGCCTGCACATAGGCGGGCGTCTTCACCCGGGTCAGATCGATCGGCGTGCCGCCGGCGGACAGCATGCCCGGCTTCACCAGCAGATTGTCGCGGTAGAGATCGGTCAGATAGCTCATATGCCACTTGGCCGGCAGGTTGGTGGTGTCGCCGTTCCAGTGGAGCAGATCGAACGGCGTATAATCCTGGCCGAGCAGGTAATTGTTGGTGACGTAATTCCAGATCAGGTCGCGCCCGCGCAGCAGGTTGAAGGTCAGCGCGAGATAGCGGCCGTCGAGGAAACCCTCGGGCGAGAGCGTGGCGATGGTCTTGAGCTGTTCGTCGTCGACGAAGTTGAGCAGTTCGCCAGCGCGAGAGAAATCGACCTGGGCGGTGAAGAAGGTCGCGCTTTTCACCTTGTCCGCCTGTTCCCGCGCGGCGAGCACCGCAAGCGTTGCGGCGAGCGTCGTGCCGGCGACGCAATAGCCGATGGCATGGACCGCATCGACCCCGAGCCCCTCGCGCACCGAATCGATCGCGTCGATCTGCGCCGCGACATAATCGTCCAATACCACGTCGCTCATGCTGGCATCGGCGGATTTCCAGGAGACCATGAAGACGGTGATGCCCTGGTCGACCGCCCAGCGGATGAAGCTCTTCTCCGGCGTGAGATCGAGGATGTAGAAGCGGTTGATCCAGGGCGGAAAGATGACCAGCGGGACGGCCAGCACGGTCTCGGTCGTCGGGGAATATTGGATCAGTTCGTAGAGCGGGGTGCGCCTGACCACCTTGCCCGGCGTGGTCGCGAGGTTGCGGCCAAGCTCGAACGCGTTGGGATCGGTGTGGGTGAGCTGGCCCTTGGCGAGATCGGCCAGCATGTTCTGCAGGCCCTTGAGCAGATTCTCCCCGCCCGTCTCGATCGTCTTTTCCAGCACCACCGGGTTGGTGACGGGGAAATTGCTCGGGCTCATCGCCTCGAGAAAACCCCTGGCGGCGAAGCGGAGCTGCTCCTTCTGGCGATCGTCCACCCCCGCCAGCGCATCGACATTGGCGAGCATGTGATCGGAGATCAGGAAATAGCTCTGGCGGATCCAGTCGAACAGCGGATTGTCGCGCCATTGCGGGGCGGCGAAGCGTTTGTCGCGGGCATGCCTGCCGTCATCGGCGGGCGGCGCCTGGGGATCGAGGAAGCGCTGCCAGAGCGTGAGGCTGTCCGTCCAGAAGGCTTCCGCGCGCGCGATCGTCGCGGGATCGTTGAGGCCGGGAATGACCGGCACACCGAGATCGCGCTGCTCGGCCGCGGCGGTCGAGAGGCCGCTTTCCAGCATCATCTGCTGCGCGCGGCCCATCACCCAGGTCCAGTGCTGGAGTTCCGCGAGGCTGGGCAGTTGGGGGGCGTCGGATTCGGCCATGGGTTCCTCGGGTGGCGAATTTCGACCACCCTAACGCACGAGGCGATGTCCGTCATTCCCGAGCGGGCGCAAATAAACTAAGGGTCGTCGCTCCTCCAACCGGAAGTGAGCCATGTCCGACGATTTCTACCGCATCAAGCGCCTGCCCCCCTATGTCATCGCCGAAGTGAATGCGATGCGGGCGGAAGCGCGCGCGGCAGGCGAGGACATCATCGACCTGGGCATGGGCAATCCGGACCTGCCACCGCCGCCGCACGTCATCGACAAATTGTGCGAAGTGGCGCGCAAGCCCGATGCGCATGGCTATTCGGCGTCGAAGGGCATCCCCGGGCTGCGCAAGGCCCAGGCCGGCTATTACCAGCGGCGTTTCGGCGTCGAGCTCAATCCCGATACCGAAGTGGTGGTCACGCTCGGCTCCAAGGAGGGCCTGGCCAATCTCGCCCAGGCGATCACCGCGCCGGGCGACGTCGTGCTCGCGCCGAACCCGAGCTATCCGATCCACACCTTCGGCTTCATCATCGCAGGTGCCACGATCCGCAGCGTGCCGACCACGCCCGACGAGCAGTATTTCGAGGCGCTGGAGCGGGCCATGGCCTTTACCGTGCCGCGTCCGAGCGTGTTGGTGATGGGCTATCCGTCCAACCCGACCGCCGAAGTGGTCGACCTGGCGTTCTACGAGCGGGTCGTGGCGTTCGCGAAGGAGCACAAGCTCTGGGTACTGTCCGACCTCGCTTATTCCGAGCTCTATTATGACGGCAAGCCGACACCCTCGATCCTGCAGGTGCCGGGCGCGAAGGACGTCGCGGTCGAGTTCACCTCGCTGTCCAAGACCTATTCCATGGCCGGCTGGCGGATCGGCTTCGCGGTGGGCAATCCGCAGCTCATCTCGGCGCTGACGCGGGTGAAATCCTATCTCGATTACGGCGCCTTCACCCCGATCCAGGCCGCCGCGGTGGCCGCGATCAACGGGCCGCAGGATATCGTCGAGCAGAATCGCCAGCTCTATCAGCGCCGCCGCGACGTGCTGATCGAGAGCTTCGGCCGCGCCGGCTGGGACATTCCGGCGCCCCGCGCCTCGATGTTCGCCTGGGCGCCGCTGCCGCCGGCACTGGCGCATCTCGGCAGCCTGGAATTCTCCAAGCAGCTGCTCACCCATGCCAAGGTCGCGGTCGCGCCGGGCGTCGGGTACGGCGAGAATGGCGAAGGCTATGTGCGCATCGCGATGGTGGAGAATGAGCAGCGGCTGCGCCAGGCGGCGCGCAACGTGAAGCGCTATCTCCAGAGCATGGGCGTGAACACGCCGGCGCGCACCGGCTGACCGCCGGCGAGCAGGGCGGGGGAGCGGGGCCGGGGGCGATCGGATTGACGGCGGGGCCGGCGCGGGCCATCGCCGCCGCATGACTCGCCCCGGCTTCGCCTTCTCCACCCGCCTCAAGGTCCGCTATGCCGAGATCGACGGGCAGAAAGTGGTCTTCAACTCGCGCTATCTGGAATATGCCGATGTCGCGGCAACCGAATTCTGGGACTGGACCGGGATCAGCGACACGCTGGGGGCCGCCTGGACCGAGACCGAATTCCATGTCCGCCGCACCGAGATCGATTATCTGAAGCCGTTCGTGTTCGGCGATTCACTCGACGCCTTCGTACGGATCGAGCGGATCGGCACGTCGAGCATGACTCAGCGGTTCGAGCTGTGCCATGCGGTGACGGGCGATCTGCACACGGTGATCGACATGGTCGTCGTCAATGTGCACCTGCCGACCGGCAAACCGGTCGCGATCGGCGCCCCAATCCGGGCGTTCCTGGAAGGGTTGCGGCAGGAGTAGGAACATGTTCCGTTCGGGCTGAGCTTGTCGAAGCCCTGCCCTTTCTCTGAAACGAAGAAGTGCAGCCCTTCGACAAGCTCGGGGCGAACGGGTGGTTTAAGTCCCCGCCCCCTATTCCGCCGCGCGCATCTCGGGTTCGTGCACGACATCCTCGGCGAGTGCCCAGAGCAGGTCCTGCTTGGTCAGCACCCGCCCGTCCCAGGCGCGCACCTCGATCGGGCCGATCGGGCGCATGTCGCGCGCGTCGACCAGCACCGGGGTGGCGGGCATGCCGGTCTCCCAGCGTTCGCCCCATTGCCGGAGCGCGATCATCGTCGGCAGCAGCGCCGCGCCCTTCTCGGTCAGGCGATATTCGATCTTGCGCCGATCCTCCGGCATCGCCTCGCGCGTCAGGATGCCGTGCTCGACCAGCCGGGCGAGCCGATTGGCGAGGATATTGCGCGCGATGCCGAGCTCCGACTGGAACTCCTCGAAATGATGGAGGCCGTTGAAGGCGGCCCGCAGGATCATGAAGCTCCAGCGTTCGCCCATGGCCTCGAGCGCGGCAGGCAGGCTGCAAACGCTCAGTACTTCACGGATTTTACCGCCCATCTCGTTCCTCTCGACCCATGGAGCCTAACCCAAATCGCTCGTCATGGAAATGACATATAAGTTTTCAGTTGCAACTTACTACCTAATGCAGTAGGTAGTGATTCGCAACTGGATTCAAGGAGGACTAACAATGACCCGCATTCTTTCAATCGCTGCCGCGCTCGCCGGTTCCGTCATGGCGCTGTCGCCGACCGTCGGCATCGCGCAGGGCCCGGGCGGCTATTACACCGCGACCCCGGTCGCGCAGCCGGCCAAGACCAGCTTCATTACCAACAATGTGATGTGGAAATGGCGCGACACCAATTTCACCGCGAACAAGACCAGCGCGCGCGACAACATCGTCTGCCAGATGATCGTGCAGCGCGCCGGCGCGCTGAGCGAGTTCACCGCCGGCGGCCAGGCGTTCRACGCCGAGGCGCTCGCCAAGTGCAACGCCCGCGCGAAGTGATATCCCCTCGGCCGCGGCAATCGTACTGCCGCGGCCAGCTTTTTGTTGCAAAGCAACAGTTCGCGGCCCCATCTTAAGGCGTGCTGCGCCAATATGAACTTGTAGACCGGGTCCTCGACTATGACCCGCAAGCCGACGAGGCGCTGCTGAATCGCGCCTATGTCTTCTCGGTCAACGCGCACGGCACGCAGAAGCGCGCCTCGGGCGACCCCTATTTCAGCCATCCGATCGAGGTGGCCGGCATCCTGACCGAGCTGCATCTCGACGACGAGACGATCGCGACCGCGATCCTGCACGACACGGTCGAAGATACCGTCGCGACGATCGAGGAGATCGAACGGCTGTTCGGCCCCGCGGTCGCGCGGCTGGTCGACGGTGTCACCAAGCTGTCGAAGATCGAGGCGCAGACCGAGAATGAGCGCGCCGCGGAGAATCTGCGCAAATTCCTGCTCGCCATGTCGGACGATATCCGCGTGCTGCTGGTCAAGCTGGCCGACCGGCTGCACAATATGCGGACGCTCCACTACATCCCCAACCCCGACAAGCGCCGCCGCATCGCGCGCGAGACGATGGACATCTATGCCCCGCTCGCCGAGCGGATCGGCATGTACGAGTTCATGAAGGAGATGCAGACGCTCGCCTTCAAGGAGCTCGAGCCGGAAGCCTATGAATCGATCACCAAAAGGCTGACCCGGCTCAAGGAAGGCGGCGGTGACCGGATCGCCAAGATCGGATCGGGGCTGAAACTGCTGCTGTCCCGCCACGGCATCGACGCCGACGTCTCGGGCCGCGAGAAACACCCCTATTCGATCTGGAAGAAGATGGCCGAGCGGCACATCAGCTTCGAGCAGCTTTCCGACATCATGGCGTTCCGCGCAATCGTGCCGACCGAGGAGGCCTGTTACCAGGCGCTGGGCGTGATCCATCGCCGCTGGCCGATGGTGCCGGGGCGGTTCAAGGACTATATCTCGACCCCCAAGCGCAATGGCTATCGCTCGCTCCACACCAGCGTGATCCATGCCGACAATACCCGGGTCGAAGTGCAGATCCGCACCGAGGAGATGCATGAGGAGGCCGAGCTCGGCCTCGCCGCGCACTGGGCGTACAAACAGGACAAGGTACGCCCCGAGACTCAGGTGAGCTGGATCCGCGACCTGGTCGAGATTCTCGACAATGCCGAGAGCCCGGAAGAGCTGCTCGAGCATACGCGCATGGCGATGTACCAGGACCGGATCTTCGCCTTCACCCCCAAGGGCGAGCTGCACCAGCTGCCCAAGGGCGCGACGCCGATCGACTTCGCCTATGCCGTGCATACCGATCTGGGCGACCAGGCGGTCGGCGCGAAGATCAACGGGCGCGTGGTGCCGCTCAAGACCAGCATCGAGAATGGCGACCAGGTGCAGATCCTGCGCTCCAAGGCGCAGGAGCCCCAGGCCAACTGGCTGAGCTTCGCCATCACCGGCAAGGCCCGCGCCGCGATCCGCCGCCATTTGCGGTACAAGGAGCGCGAGGAGACTCAGGCGCTCGGCCGCAAAATCTATGACGAGATCCTGTCGCACCTGCCCGCGCCGCTGGCGGCAGGGGCGATCGGCGCGGCGCTGAAGCGGTTGAAGCTGCCCGACGAAGCCGCGCTGCTGGAGGCGATCGCACGCCGCCGCATCACCGACCCCGAAGTGATGGAGGCGCTGATGCCCGGCTCCGGCGGCACCGCGACAGCACGGGCGACGCCGATCCAGACCAGCGCGATCTCGATCAAGGGACTGACCCCGGGCGTCGCGTTCGACCTGGCCGAATGCTGCCACCCGGTGCCGGGCGACCGGATCGTCGGGCTGCGCCGCCCGAACGAGGGCATCGAGATTCATGTGATCAACTGCCCGCGGCTCGCCGACAGCGACGATGCCGACTGGGTCGATATCGCCTGGGGCGACAAGACCGAGGGCGCGACCGCGCGCATCTCGGTCGAGGTGAAGAACGAGCCCGGCGCGCTGGGCGTGATCGCGACGATCATCGGCGCGCAAAAGGCCAATATCGTCAACATGCGGCTCGACAATCGCGACACCGGATTCCACACCAACACGATCGATGTGGAGGTGCACGACCTGCATCACCTGACCCGGCTGATCGCAGCGCTGCGCGCGGCCGACGCGGTGAACATGGTGGAGCGGGTCTGACGATCGGCGACGCGCGCTTGGACGATCAAGTCCAGATATTTATGTTATATTTTAATGTCTTGAATTACGCCAGGACGTAACGACCAGCAGTCGCGAAAGCGGTGGGGATCGGAGCAGCGTGCCGTCAGGCCCCTCATCGCCACCAGTCTGTCGGTGCGACCGGAACAGCGACATCGAGCTGGCCGAGACGAACCAGCGGTATGCGGCGCTCCTCGCCTGGCAGCGCCAGCGTGACGGCGAAGCGGAGGACGGCCGGATCGTCCTGCGGCGGGGTGGCGGCATGCCAGTCAAGCAGCGCGTCGGTCACTTTCCGGCGGAATGCGTCGACCGGGACTGAGCCTTCCGACACGTCCGGGGACAATGCGAGGACGGCGTCCGCCAGGCATATCGGAACGCCGACGTCCGCCTGACTGTCGCCGATGCCCAGCGAGACCCGCCAGGACGCTTCGATGTCGATATGGATATCGCGAAGCGCAGGCCCCGTCGGCACCGGCTCGGGCAGCAAGGACGCGAACAGATCGCCCATCGCCTCCGACAGAGTCGCCGCCCCAGCCCCGATCCGGAAAGGGTGCGATGGCAGATCGGCCAGTGGAACCAGGGGTACCAGCCCCTTCGCCAGCTGTGTGGTGTGGATGAACGCCGGATCGACCAGGGTGCCGCCGGGCGAATCGGGTGGCACGAGATTGGCGTTGCGCCGCGCCTGAGCCGCGACATCGACCTTTCGCGCCTGGACCATGGCCGGCATGGCCCAGGTGAAGGTCAGCGGTGCGTCCGCCGGATGGTCGGCTGAGGCCCGATAGCTGTCGCAGGCCTGGCCGGGCCCGGCCGGCGCGATGAATCCGGTGATCGCGGGCCATGGCGGCGGCATCCCATCGTCGCCTGGAAGGCGCGTGACGCGAAGGTCCGGCAGCGTCCGGAAATCGACGGCGTAACTCCAGATGGCCCGGCCAGCGGTGGATGCCGCACCGGCATCCGCGCCGTCGAGCGGCAAGGCCTGCGCGACCCAGTCCGGCCATGTCGAAACGACATCGCCGATTAGCGCGTCCAATCGTTCCAGCGCGGCGCGCGCCACGGTCGCGCTGCCGCCCGCCAATGCCGCCGCGAACTGCGGTGCGATCTGCGGCCACTCGACGATTGTCCGGGCCAGCGCGTCGAACAGGGTCGTGGCCGCGGCCGTCCGGGGCATTATCGCCCCGATAGCCGGCCCCGTCGCCGGATCGGCCGGAGACGGATCATTCATGATGAGCGACAGCAGCATCTCGTCCTGGGCGGCCTGCGAGGTTTCGATCGTGACCACGCAGTCCCATAAAAGTGCCGCCGCGATCGACACCGGCGCCGGCGCGGTGACGGCGCCCATGGCGCGGATCGAGGGCGGTCGCGGCCCGAACGGCAATGGGGCGCCGTCTCCATCCGGGGCATAGGCAGTGCCGAGACGGTCGAGCAGGGCCTGGCGGAAGAGCGCGCGTGCCTCTTGCATCGCGGGCACCTGACCGGGGACGACAAGGACGGGGAGCAGAGTCGATGCGAGGATGTCGGCGAGCTGCTGCTTGTGCCCGGCGAGCGAGGCCGCGCGATCGGGATCGAGCGCGACGATCGCCGCGCGCATGTCCGGCGCGAACAACCCGTCGACGGCGTCGAGGAAGATGGCGGCCCAGGCCGTCATGTCGATGTCGGTGAAGACATGCACAGGATCGGGCGACCGGATATCGCTGTTGTCGCCGACCCAATCGTCCCCATAGCTGCGCACCGCCACGCTTCCCGACAACAAGCGCGTCGAAACCAGTGCCGGCGCAAAGCCCCAGGGTCGTGTAGCGCCGGGCGCGCCTTCATCCGATCGAGACATCATGATCCCCAGTTCGACGGCCAAGATTTATCGCATGTTTCCCGACCGCAGCCGCATGCTCATGGGCCTGAGCACAGTGTGATCATCCCACGGCCCGTGCAAGGGATATGGCGCCCCGGAGGCTGATCCTCAGGCCTCGTTCCAGGACAGCGGTTCGTCGAGCGTGGCGACGACCGTTCTTGAAAGGCGGCGATCCGGCTCCGCTTGATCCAGCGCAATCTTCCGATGACGGGGGGATGAGTTGCCGTTAAACAGCGCGCCCATGCATCGTCCCGCCCTTTCCGTCGTCGTCCCCTGCTATAACGAGGCAGCCTGTCTCGATGCCCTGCATGCCCGCGTCGCCGCGGCGGCGCGCGCGGCGGTGGGCGAGGATTTCGAAATCCTGTTCGTCAATGACGGCTCGCGCGACGAAAGCTGGCAGGTAATGCAGCGGATCGCCGCCGCCGATCCGCGCCTCGTCGCGATCAACCTGTCGCGCAACCATGGCCATCAGCTCGCGCTGACCGCCGGCCTCGATCTCTGCGCCGGCGAGCAGATCCTGATCATCGACGCCGACCTGCAAGATCCGCCCGAGCTGCTCACCGACATGCGCAAGGCGATGACGGAGCAACAGGCCGACGTGGTCTATGCCGTGCGCCGCAAGCGCGAGGGCGAGAGCATCTTCAAGAAAGCGACCGCCGCGATCTTCTACCGCATGCTCGACCGCATCACCGACACGCCGATCCCGCTCGACACCGGCGATTTCCGGCTGATGAGCCGGCGGGCGCTCGACGCCTTCCTGTCGCTGCCCGAACAGGCGCGGTTCATCCGCGGCATGGTCGCGTGGATCGGCTTCCGCCAGATCCCGTTCGTCTATGACCGGGCCGAGCGCCATGCCGGCGAAACCAAATATCCGCTCGGCAAGATGGTCCGCTTCGCGCTCGACGCGGTGACCGGCTTCTCGACGGCCCCGTTGCGCTTCGCGAGCCATGTCGGGCTGGCGCTGACCGGCGCCTCGCTGCTGCTGTTCGTCTATATCGCGATCGGTTTCTTCACCGGCAGCGCCGTGCAGGGCTGGACCTCGACCATGCTGGTGGTGGTGCTGCTCGGCGCGGTGCAGATGTTCGTGCTTGGCATGATCGGCGAATATCTCGGCCGGCTCTATGTCGAATCGAAGCGGCGGCCATTGTATCTGGTCGCCGACATCGCCGGCCCGGTGCAGGGGCGGGCGACGCTCGGGTACCGGGCGGAGGTGGCTGCGCCAGCCGGGCGACCCGATGTCGCCGAGGGCCCGCCGAAGGGCGAGTAAGGCCGGATCGACACGGTCAGACCAAAACACTTCTTCGTCATGCCGGACTTGTTCCGGCATCCATCGTTCCGCAAGCGCCGCAGTCGTTGCGTGTGCGGAGCGACGGACCCCGGAACAAGTCCGGGGTGACGATCAGGGGATGGTCGCCGGAGCGCCTATTTCGCCGGCGACGCCAGGGTGATGATCGAGACGCCCGGCGATAGCGGCACGCGGCCGACGAGGTGGCGTTCGAAGCGGAAGATCTTTTCGAACAGGGTGTTGACGATCTTCGGCGGCGGCGAATCGTCGCTGTCGTCCTTGCCGGTCAGCCGGCCGGCCAGCCGGGCCGCCGCGGCGAGCGGGAAGAGCAGCGAGTTGAAATAGCCGAGCTTGCGGGGCTCGAGCCCCGCCGCGCGGATGACCTTGACCAGCCCCGCCTTGGAATAACGGCGATGATGATGGTTGACCACGTCATGCGCGCTCCACATCCATTGATGCGCCGGCACGGTGATCAGGATCTTGCCGCCCGGCTTCAGGCACTCGGCCATGGCCTTCAGCGCGGCGACATCGTCCTCGATGTGCTCGACCACGTCGAGCACCGCGATCAGGTCATAGGCGCCGCGCTCGACCCCGGTCAGCGCCGGGAGCGGCGCCGCGCCGACCTCGCGGCCGAGCCGGGCGCTCGCGATCTCGCGCGCGGCGGGATCGATCTCGATCGCGTCGATGCGGCCGAAGGCGGCGAGCATCGGCAAATTGTGGCCGGTGCCGCAACCGATCTCCAGGATGCGGGCATTGGCAGGCAGATGGCCCTCGCGCGCCAGATACTCGGCCAGGATGTCGCGGCGCGCCCGGTACCACCAATGCGTGGAATCGTGCGCCGCCATGCGGTCATAGACGATTCTGTCCATATCAGCCGAACACCCACCAGCGATTGAGCGCAAAGGTCGCGAGCGGAATCACGAAGACCACGGGGATCAGCGGCACCCAGACCGGTTGATGCAGCAGGCCAGTGATCAGCCAGGTGAGCAGCGCGTTCAGCACCAGGCCGAAACCCTGCACCGCGACGAACTTCGCATGCTGGCGCCCGCTCGAATCGCGCGTGCCGTGCCCCTTGAAGCTCCAGGCGCTATGCAGGAAGAAACCCGCCGTCACCGCGACGGCGAAAGCGAAGGGGACCGCATAGACCGCCTGTCGCGCGGGGAATACCCAATGCGTCAGCGGCAGATAGACCGCCGAATAGATGACGGTCGAAATGCCCCCGGCAATGCCGAAGCGAATGAGCTGGCCGAGCATGCCGCTCGTCCGCCAGGTCTCGATCTGTCTGATAATCGCCGTCACGCGTACCTTGCCCTTTACGCGCGCCGCACTAGAGCGCGAACGTGACCGAGGGAAGCCCTTTGCAAAACACGACCGATCGTCCTCTTGTCCGCGAGCTGGACAGATATTGGCTGCGGCTGACCCTGATCGCCTGGCTGGCGGTCGGCATCTGGTTCATGATTGACCGGTGGAACGCGATCCACTGGCTGTCGCTGGGCGACACCGACGACAATATGCGGCTCGCCCAGGTGCGCGCGCTGCTGAACGGCCAGGGCTGGTACGATCTGCGCCAGTACAAGCTCAATCCGCCGGGCGGGTTCGACATTCACTGGAGCCGGATCGTCGACCTGCCGATCGCCGCGCTGATCCTGCTGCTCAAGCCGTTCTTCGGCGTGGCGGAGGCGGAAAAGCTGGCCTGCGGCATCGCGCCGATCCTGCCACTGTCGATCGCGATGATCGGCATCGCCGCCACCGTGCGCCGGCTGGTCGGTGGGATTTCCTGGCCGCTCGCGCTGGTATTCCTGGTGGCGGGCTGCACCTCGACCATCCTGATGTTCATGCCCGACCGGATCGATCACCATGGCTGGCAGCTCGCCATGCTGAGCCTGACCGTCGCCGGCCTTGCCGACCGTAAGGGCGCGCGCGGCGGGGCGATGGTGGGTGTCGCCAGCGCGGTCTCGCTGACCATCGGGCTCGAGCTGCTGCCCTATGCGGCGATGGCCGGGGCGATCATCGCGCTGCGTTGGATCCAGGACCGCGGCGACGTGCAGCGCATGACGGTCTATGCGCTGACGCTCGGCGGCGGCTCCGCGCTCGGCTATGCCTTGTTCGCCTCCCATGCGAACGAAGTGCTGCGCTGCGACGCGCTCACGCCGGTCTGGCTGAGCGTGATGGTCGCGGCGGGGGCGCTGCTGTTCGTGCTCGGCCGGATCAACCCCGAACAGCGCATGGCCCGGCTGGCACTCGCCGTGGTGGCGGGCCTGATCATCGCCATCGGCTTCGCCCTGGTCTTCCCGCAATGCCTGGGGCGGCCCGAACAGGTCTCGCCCGAGCTTGCCCGCAACTGGCTGGACAATGTCCGCGAGGCCCGGCCGATCTACAAGCACGCCTTCCGCACCGCCTTCCCGATCGTGACCTTGCCGGTGATCGGCATCATCGGTGCCTGCATCGCCACCTGGCGCGCGCGCGGCACGCCCCGGTTCAACGGCTGGATGCCGGTGCTGCTGTTCTGCAGCTTCGCCGCGCTGATGCTGTTGTGGCAGGCGCGCGCCGGGCCGGCCGCGCAGCTGCTGGCGGTGCCGGGCGCGACCGCGCTTGCCTGGATCATCCTGCCCTGGTGCCTGGGCCATCGCTCCGTCCTGGTGCGTGTACTTGGCACCGTCACCGGGCTGCTGGCGGTGTCCGGCCTGTTTTCCGGCCTCGTCATCAAATATTTCAGGATCGATCCGCCAAGCGCGCGCGTGCAGATCGTCAACAATGCCAGCGGCCGCTGCCCGACCATCCCGGCGCTCGCCCCGCTCGACAAGCTGCCGGCGCAGACGATCTTCACCTTTGTCGATCTCGGTCCGCGGCTGATCACCATCACGCACCACAGCGCGATCGCCGGCCCTTATCACCGCAATGGCGACGCGATCCTCGACGTGCAGCACGCCTTCAAGGGCACGCCGGAGAATTTCCGCGCGATCGCGAAGCGGCACGGCGCCAGCTTGCTGCTGATCTGCCCCAACATGGCGGAATCGACGATCTATCGCTCGCGCGCGCCCGGCGGCTTTTACGACCAGCTCGCCCACGACAAGGTGCCCGCCTGGCTCGAGCAGCTGCCGCTGCCGAAGAAATCGCCGCTGCGCCTGTTCCGGATCCATTATGAGGATGGGGCTGAACGCCCCGACTAGCCCCATTTCGGTTCGTGTCGAGCGACGTCGAGACACATTGGCTGGCGGTATCGCATGCCAGGTTTCTCGACTGCGCTCGAAACGAACGGTGAAGGGTACAACCGCCTGAGCGAAGCGGTTCTACAACAGGCTGATCCGTACCCCGTCGATCACGAACTGCACGGCGAGCGCCGCGAGGAGCACGCCGAGCAGCCGAGTGATCACCGCCTCGATCTTGACGCCGAGCACGCGCATGATCGGCCCCGCCGCGAGCAGGGCGAGCAAGGTCAGCGCCAGGATCGTCGCCAGCGCGGCGAGCACGACGAGGGTGCGCTCGATCCCGTCATTGCGGCTCATCAGCAGCATGACCGAGGCGATCGAGCCGGGGCCGGCGATCATCGGCATGGCCATGGGGAAGATTGAGACGTCCTCGACCTCGGGCGTCTCGGCGACCTTCGCCGCTCGGTCCTCGCGCCGCTGCGTGCGTTTCTCGAACACCATCTCGAGCGCGATCAGGAACAGCATGATGCCGCCCGCGATGCGGAAGCTCGCCAGGCTGATGCCGAGCGCGCGCAGCAGATCCTCGCCGAACAGCGCGAAGACGAACAGGATCGCCGAGGCGACCAGAACCGAGCGGACCGCCATGGCGCGGCGATGCGCCGGCGACGCGCCCTTGGTCAGGCCGGCATAGATCGGCGCGCAGCCCGGCGGATCGATCACCACGAAGAAGGTGATCAGCGAGGAGACGTAGAGCGCGATCAGGCCTGACGTGCTCACTGCGCCGCGATCCGGTCGGTCATGACCGGTTTCATGACGCGCCCGTCCCACAGCCAGACGTCGAAGCTGCGCGCGCCATCCGGGGCGACGTGCCAGCGCCAGGCGAGCGTGCGGTCTTCCGACTGGCCCTCGGCGGTCTCACCGTCGCGGTAGCGCACCGCGGCGACGGTGGAAGGGCTGCCCTTGCACGAGCCGCGGCGAATCTTCGGCGCGTCGCCGGCGGGGCGCGGTTTGGCGAGGCCATCGCCGCCGTCCATCGTCCATTTCCAGCCGCCATCGGCCTGACGCTGCCAGACGGTCGAAAAATAGCCGAACGCGTCGCCCTTCGGCCTGATCCACGGGCCGGTATTGACCGCCAGCGCGCCGTCGCACGAGACATAGCTGTCAGCCGCCCACCACATCAACGCGGCCGGCGGATCCTTGCGGTCCCTGAGAAAGTCCTGCGTCTTCACCGGCTGGGGCGCAAACATCACCGCATCCTCGGTCGCGTAGCGGCGGAACGCGGTCCATTGCCCCTCGGCCTGGGCGGCGTTGGCAAAGGCGCGCTCGGCCTGCGCCGCGGTCTGCGGCACCGCCGCGGCGAGGAGCAGGACGATCACAGCGCGTCCTTGTCGTAGGGCACCTTCATGCGGCGATGCGCCGAGACCAGCGTGTTACGCAGCAGCACCGCGATCGTCATCGGCCCGACCCCGCCGGGCACCGGGGTGATCGCGCCGGCGACGCTGGCGGCACCGGCGAAATCGACATCGCCGACCAGCCCATCCTCGGTCCGGTTGATGCCGACATCGATCACGGTCGCGCCGGGCTTGATCCATTCGCCGCGGATCATCTCGGGCCGGCCGACCGCCGCCACGACGATATCGGCGCGGCGCACCACGCTCGACAGGTCCTTCGTCCTGGAATGCGCGATGGTGACGGTGCAGCTTTCCTTGAGGAGGAGCTGCGCCATCGGCTTGCCGACGATGTTGGAGCGGCCGATCACCACCGCGTCGAGCCCGCCGAGATCGCCCAGCCGGTCCTTGAGCAGCATGATGCAACCGAGCGGAGTGCAGGGCACGAAGCCGTAAAGGCCGGTCGCGAGCCGGCCGGCATTGACCGGGTGGAATCCGTCGACATCCTTGTCCGGGTCGATCCGGGTGGTGACGACCCGCTCGTCGATATGCGCCGGCAAGGGCAGCTGGACGAGGATACCGTCGACATTCGCATCGGCATTGAGCCGGTCGACCAGCGCGACCAGTTCGTCCTGCGGGACATCGGCGGGTAGGCGATATTCGAAACCCGCCATGCCGGCGTCCTTCACCGCCCGGCCCTTAGAGCGGACATAGACGGCGGAGGCCGGATCGTCGCCGACCAGCACCACCGCGAGCCCGGGCGGGCGGCCGGCGGCGGCGACAAACGCCGTCACCTGCTCGGCGATGCGACCGCGCAGGGCCAGGGCAAAGGCTTTTCCGTCGATGATATCAGCGCTCATGGCGCCGCCTCATAAAGACTGGCGGCGATTTTCGCCAGCAGCGCGGGCTCGCCCGATATGGCGAGCCGCTTCAGCCGCGCGGTCTCCCCGGCGACCAGGCTGACATCGCGCTTCGGCACGCCGAACGCCCTGGCGACAAGGGCGACCAGCGCCGCATTGGCCGCGCCCTCGACCGGCGGCGCGTTCAGTCGCGCCGCGAAATGATCGTCGGTTCCAGCCACGAGAATGTCGCGGGAGGACCTGGGCGTGACACGAACCGCGATCGCGATGCCGTCCGGCCGGAGCGCCCAGGCGGGCATGGTTCAGACGACC
Organism: Sphingomonas sp. P2_B6; assembly: GCF_056404755.1. Classification (NCBI taxonomy): domain Bacteria; kingdom Pseudomonadati; phylum Pseudomonadota; class Alphaproteobacteria; order Sphingomonadales; family Sphingomonadaceae; genus Sphingomonas; species Sphingomonas sp. P2_B6. Next base: position 72,409 of record NZ_JBFUDK010000008.1, on the reverse strand, counting down.
GGCGCCGCGACGAGTTGGGCATAGATGGCCGGCACGATGATGTTGGACAGGATGTAGAGGATGAGCAGGACCACGAGCGGCGACAGGTCCAGCGCACCGAAATCGGGCAGGATCCGCCGGATCGGGCGATAGAAGGGCTCGGTGATTTTCCGCAGCGCTTCCCAGATTTGACGGACCGTGTCGTTATGGGTGTTGATCACGTTGAAGGCGATCAGCCAGGACAGGATCGCCTGGATCAGGATGATCCAGGTGGCGACGTTGAGAAGCACCTGAACGATCTGAAGAAGGACGAGCAAAAGGGCCAAGGCGGGTCTCCGGGTCGAGTGGAAGCCAAGCCTAGCGAAACGCGGTCGTTTCGAACAGGCCGTTCAGCGCCGAACCAGCGTGCCCGCACCGCGCCGGGTGAAGATTTCCAGCAGCATCGCATGCGGCACCCGGCCGTCGAGGATGACCGCGGCGTCGACCCCGCCCTCGACCGCGGCGACGCAGGTCTCGAGCTTCGGAATCATGCCCCCGCTGATCGTGCCGTCGGCACGCAGCGCAGCGATGGCGTCGGGATTCAGGTCCGTCATCAGCTCGCCCGACTTGTCGAGCACGCCGACCACGTCCGTCAGCATGAACAGGCGCTGCGCGCCCAGTGCCGAGGCGATCGCGCCGGCCATGGTATCGGCATTGATATTATAGGTCTGGCCGTCCGCCCCTTGCGCGATCGGCGCGACCACCGGGATGATGCCGGCGGTCGACAGGGTGTCGATGATCCGCCGGTCGACGCCGACCGGTTCGCCGACGAATCCGAGATCGACATGGCGCTCGATGCCCTGCAGCCGGTCGGGGGTGTTGCGGCCGACCTTCTCGGCGGTGACGAAACCGCCATCCTTGCCGGAGATGCCGACCGCGCGGCCGCCGGCCTGGCCGATCCAGCCGACGATTTCCTTGTTGATCGATCCGGCCAGGACCATCTCGGCGATCCGCGCAGTCTCCGCATCGGTGACGCGAAGCCCGTCGACGAAGCGCGATTCGACGCCCAGCCGCTTCAGCATCGCGCCGATCTGCGGCCCGCCGCCATGGACGACCACCGGGTTGATCCCGACCGCCTTCATCAGCACCACATCCTCGGCAAAATCGCGCGCCGCCTCGGGATCGCCCATGGCGTGGCCGCCATATTTCACGACGAAGGTCGCGCCGGCATAGCGCTGCATATAGGGCAGCGCCTCGACGAGCGTTTCGGCCTTGGCGAGCAGGGCGGGATCGGGGGAGTGATCGGTCATGCGGGCCCCATAACCGGAACGTCAGCTTGGTGAAAGCTACTACCCCTCTCCCTTCGGGGAGAGGCAAGCTGAGCAGCAGCGAGAAGGAGAGGGCTCGGTCGGAACGGGCCATGGGACCAAAGCCGGCCGTTCCGACCGAGCCCTCCCCTCGCCGGCTTCGCCGTGCGTCCCCTCCCCTACGGGAGGGGTTTAAGAGCGCGCTGCGTCCAGGCGGCGGCCGAGCCAGACGAAGAAGGTGATCAGGAACGGCACCAGCACGATCGACAGCACGACCTTGGCGAGCATCTGGCCGCCCATCAGGCCGAGGATCGGGCGTTCGCCGTAGAAGGATATCGAGATGAACAGCACGGTATCGACCACCTGGCTGACGATGCTGGCGATCATGCCGCGGAGCCAGAGCAGCTTGCCGGTGCCCTCCCGCAGCTTCGAGAAGATGAAGATGTTGAGCGTCTGCGAGATGCCGTAGGAGATCAGCCCCGCGATCATCATCCGCGCGCTTTGCCCCACCACGATCGGAAAGGCCTCGATCGCCGGCGGGTACATGCCCGGATCGGTCGGCAACGCCAGCACGACCTGAATCAGCGCCGCCGAGACGATCAGCGGCACGAAGCCGAAGCGGACCAGCATGTCGCCCGCCTTGCGGCCGTGCAGTTCGGTCACCGCGCTGCCCATCACGACCAGCAGCAGGAAGCCGAAGATCCCGGCCTCGACCGCGAGCGGACCGAGCTGAACCTGTTTGACCCCGAGCACGCCCGCGATGCAGACCATGCCGCCATAGAAGATCGAATAGACGAAGAGCGAACGCGGGATCGCGGGAGGGGTCTGAGTCATCGCCGGGACGCTACCGCCTTTTACGCGCACGTCAAACCGCCACTAGCCCAATCGCGTCCGGCCTGTATGGTGGGTTCCCGCGCCGTCCCCCCGGGACTGCGTTGTCTTATTCGCAGGCGGGCGCCCTTCATGAACAGTTTTCCGATCGGTATCATCGGCATCGCCGTCATCCTGGCGCTGGCCTTCCTGCTGTCGACCAACCGGCGCGCGATCCGGCTGCGCGTCGTCGGCGCGGCCTTCGCGCTGCAGGCCGGCGTCGCCGTGCTGGTGCTCTATGTGCCCGCCGGCAAGGCCGCCATCCTGGGCCTGTCGCACGGCGTCGCGGCGATGCTCGGCTATGCCGGAGAGGGTACCAAGGTCATCTTCGGCCCGCTCGCCACCGATCCGCGCTTCGGCACGTCGTTCGCCATCTCGGCGCTGCCGGTCGTGATCTTCTTCGCCGCTTTGGTCTCCGTCCTCTATCATCTCGGCATCATGCAGGTGATCGTGCGCTGGATCGGCGGCGCGATCGAATGGGTGACGGGCGTCTCCAAGGTCGAATCGCTCTGCGCCGCCGCCAACATCTTCGTCGGCCAGAGCGAAGCCCCGCTGGTGATCCGACCCTATCTCGCGTCGCTTACGCCGCAGCAGCTGTTCGCGGTAATGACGGTCGGCATGGCCGGCGTCGCGGGCACGATCCTGGCCGCCTATGCCGCGCTGCTCGGGCCCGCGTCCCTCCCCTATCTGCTCGCCGCCTCCTTCATGTCCGCGCCGGGCGGCCTGCTGATGGCCAAGATCATCATGCCCGACGATCCCCATGTCGTCGAAGACGAACTGCCGCTCGGTGACGATATCGAGGCGCAGGTGATCCGCGTCGCCGAGGCCTCGATCGAGGAGGAACGTGCAGCCAACATCATCATGGCCGCCGCGATGGGGGCGCAGACCGGCGTGAAGATCGCGGTCGCGGTCGCGGCGATGGTGCTGGCCTTCGTTTCGCTGGTCGCGCTCGCCAACGGATTGCTCGGCGAGGTCGGCAGCTGGTTCGGCTATCCGACTCTGAGCTTCCAGGCGATTCTCGGTACGATCCTGTCGCCGGTCGCCTTCCTGATCAGCATTCCGTGGAGCGAGGCCGGTACCGCGGGCGGCCTGCTCGGCACCAAGGTGGTGCTCAACGAGTTCGTCGCCTTTGCCGATCTCAGCCAGATCAAGACATTGTCGCCCCGCAGCACGGCGATCGTGACCTTCGCGCTGTGCGGTTTCGCCAATTTCAGCTCGATCGCGATCCAGATGGCCTCCGCCGGCAGCCTTGCCCCCAACCAGCGCTCGATGATCGCCAAGCTCGGCATCCGCGCGCTGATCGCGGGTAGCCTGGCGAACCTGATGAGCGCCGCGCTGGCGGGCATGCTGATCAGCTAGGCGCGGGATTCACGCCCGGCGGCGGCAATGCGCTCGCACCGGTCGGCATAGCGGTGGTGCAGCCATTGCACGGCTTTCGACAGGACGAAGATCAGGACGAGGCCGGCCGCCAGCATGGGCAGCAAGCGCCCGGCGGACAGGGCATCGCCGAACAGCCGCTCGATCCCCTGGCCGAAACCATAGCCGATGCCGGTGAACAGGGCCGCCCAGATCGCCGCGGCGAGCGCGTTGAGCGGCAGGAAGGTGCGCGTGCGGAGATGCGAGGTGCCGATCGCGATCGGGCTGATGGTGCGCAGGCCGTAGAGAAAGCGGAAGCCCATCACGAACAGCACGGGATGCCGTTCCAGGGTGACCAGCGCCTTGGCGAAGCCGGGCTTCGCGGCCAAGCGCTTGACGCGCGGATGATCGCGGAAATAGCGGCCCGAGGCGAAGAAGAGCTGGTCGGCGACGAACGACCCGGACGCGGCGGCAAGCCACACTGCCCATAAGGGGAGCAAATGACGGTGCGCCAGCACCCCGCCGGCGACCACGCAGGTTTCTCCCTCGATCCCCGCGCCGAGGAAGATCGCAGCCGCGCCATAGTCGGCGATGAGGGACTCGATCGTCATGCCCCCGACTGATGGCGGATCGCGGGCGGCCTGACCAGCCCGGCGTCAGGCGCCGGGCTGCACCACGCGAAGGTCGAGATCGGACAGCGGCGTGCCAGTCGCCCGATCGACCACGACCGCCTCGACCGGCGCGCCGCTGCCCTTTTCGACCAGGTGCGAGACGGGCGCGTCGCCGAAGTGCCGGGCGCCCCAGGCACCGAAGGCGAACAGCACGGGCAAGAAATCGCGGCCGCTATCGGTCAGCAGATATTCATCGCGCGGCGGATGTTCGCTGTAGCGATGGCGCTCGAACAGTCCGCCTTCGACCAGCGCGCTCAGGCGGCGCGTCAGGATGTTCGGCGCGATACCCAGATTCTTCTGGAACTGGTCGAAACGCGTCGCGCCGCCGCCAGCGTCGCGCAGGATCAGCATGCTCCACGCATCGCCGACATGGCAGAGGCCGCGAGCGACCGGGCAGGGCCCGTTCGAATATTTTTCGGTGTCCATTGCACAATGATAGTCACGTTCCTATCATTATGCAAGTCACCGGCACTACCCCTCTTTCAGGCGCCGGCGGAGCAAGGAGACACACCATGACGACTTCGACCTTGGGCACTACCCTCATCACCGGCGCATCGACTGGCCTTGGCGCCGTCTATGCCGACCGCCTCGCCCGTCGCGGCTACGACCTGATCCTCGTCGCGCGCGATGCCGGACGGATGGAGACGCTGGCCGCCAAGCTGACCGCCGAGACCGGCCGTTCGATCGACGTGCTGCCCGCCGACCTGACCGACCGCGCCGATGTGGCGAAGGTCGAGGATCGCCTGACCTCCGACGCCGCGATCACGCTGCTGGTCAACAATGCCGGCATGTCGCTCAATGGCGGCCTGCTCGACAGCGAGGTGGCCCAGGTCGAGAAGCTGATCGCGCTCAACATCACGGCGCCGACCCTGCTCGCCGGTGCCGCCGGAAAGGCCTTCGCCGCGCGCAAGAGCGGCGGAATCATCAACATCGCCTCAGTGCTGGCGCTGCTCCCGGAGATGTTCGACGGCGTCTATAGCGGCTCCAAGGCCTATGTGCTGAACCTCAGCAAGTCGCTGGCCAAGCAGCTCGAGCCACAGGGCGTGCGCGTCCAGGCCGTGCTGCCCGGCGCGACCCGCACCGAGATCTGGGAGCGCTCGGGCAAGGACGTCGACAGCTTCCCGGTCGAGTGGGTGATGGAAGCGGGCGACCTGGTCGATGCCTCGCTGCTCGGCTTCGATCGCGGCGAGACGATCACCATCCCGCCGCTTGCCGATGACGGCCAGTGGGACGCCTATGAGGCCGCGCGCCTGGCGATGGACGGCAAGCTTTCCAACCGCGAGGTTGCGCCGCGCTATCGTGAGGCCGTTGCGGCCTGAGCCGCGTGAGCGGGCGTGGCGCCATCAAGGGATATGGCGCCGCGCCCGCAAGCTTCTCAGAACCGGTCGGAAACGAGCCCATCGATGGTCCGGTCCTTCAGCCAGCGGCTGCCGAAGCTGCGGAAATTGGTGACGCGGTCGAGCACGAAGCTCTCCCCCCTGGGCACGCGCAGGCGGAAGAAATCCGCCTCCATCACGTCGTTGAGATAGAAGGCTGCGCGAGGATCAGGTTTCTCGACGGCGATCTCGACATTGCTCATTTCGATATTGCGCACGTCGCGGATGAAGAATCCGGTCGCGGGCACGTCACCGAACATGTTGGGCTCGGGATAAGCGAGCTCGTTGAGCGGCGGGCGCAGCGTCGCCATTGCCTCGGGCGCCCCTCCGATCTGGTGGAGGAAGACGTCGCTGATCTTCACGTCCTCGATCGGATGGCCGGGAATGCCGGCCAGGATCGAGGGCAGCCAGCCCGCGCCCGAGCTGACGATATTGCTGATCAGCACCCGCTTCAACGTGCCGATCGGCGCGCCCTTGGGCCCGCGCATGCGCCGGCCCAGCCGCATGAAGATCGGCGAGCTGAAGCTGCCGCGCATCGTGACGTTGGTGACCGTCACATCCTCGAAACTGGCGCCGTCGACGGTTTCCAGCGCGAGGCCCTGGCTGTCGTCGAACACGCAATTGCTGATGGTGATCTTCTTGAAGCCGCCATTCGATTCCGTGCCGAACTTGATCCGGCCGTGCACGGTGTTGGCGAAGGAAGCCGGCATCTTCTCCCAGGTGCCGTCGATCACCGATCCGATCACATAATTGCCGGTGACCAGGCAATTGGCGATCATCAGATCCTCGGTATCGCGACGGTAGCCGAGCGCGAAGCTGCTCTTGGGGCAGATCGCATCGTCCCAGGGCGAGTTGATCGTGCAATTGGTGACGCGCACGCCGCGGCAACAATCGATATCGAAACCGTCGCGGTTGGTGTCGACCAGCAGATTGTCGATCGTCAGATTGTCGACGCCAGTCGCAAGCAGCGCGAACCAGCCGCCTTCGAGCACCTGGAAATCGCGCAGCAGCACGTTGCGGCACAGCTTCAGCGCGATCGCCTTGTTGCCGGTGCCGGGGCCGTTCGGGTCGCTGAGATAATTGTCCTTGCCGTCGCCGCGGCCCAGGCCCTTGCCCCAGATCAGGCCCGATCCGACGATCGCGATATCGTGCAGCCCTTCGCCCCAGATCAGGCTGTTGCGCCAATGACCATGACCGAAATCCTGATAGGCGCCGTGATCGCCGATCGGCTCCGCATGGTCGTAGCCGCCGCTGCCGGTCGTCGGTGCGGGCGCGGCGAGGATCGTCGCGCCCTGATCGAGATGGAGCGTGATCCGGCTCTTCAGGCGAATGGTGAAACAGGCATAGGTGCCGGCCGGGAAAAACACCGTGCCGCCGCCGCGCGCCGCGGCGAAATCGATCGCCTTGTTGATCGCGATCGAATCGATCGTCGTGCCGTCACCCTTGGCACCGAACTGGCGGACATCGACCCAGCCGCTCGTCCCGGCGAGGGGCAGCGCGCCCTGGCGCTCAGCGGCGAGCGCGGGGCTGGCGCCAGCCGCCGCAGTCAGGGCGGCCGAGCCGCCCAGGATCATCGAACGGCGATCGAGCGTCATCGAGTTTCCTCATGGTGGGCACGGAAGAGGGCAGCCGCCGGGGCGGCTGCCCTGTCCCTATCAGAACTTCACCGTCGCGCCGATGAAGAGCTCGGTGCCGATCACGTCATAGGTCGCGGCGAAGGTATTCGCGCCGGGGCCCTGGGTCGAGACGGGAGGCTGCTTGCCGAACACATTGTTCGCGCCGCCGAAGAAGGTCAGGTTCTTCAGCACATCGAGGTTGAACGAGACGTCGAAATAATTCTGCGCCCCCAGCTTCGGATAGGCGAAGCTGCTCAGTGCCGGTGCGTTGGCGGCACCCGAGCGCAACGGCAGCAGATAGCGGTCGGTCGTGACCGAACCGATATAGCGATGCCGGACGCTGAGACTCAGCTTGTCCAGGTTCCAGGTCACCCGCGACGAGCCGCGCCAGGTCGGCAGCGGCTGGCCGCAGGTGGTGCCGAACGCGCCGGCGCAATGGTTCTGGATGTTCGGGAAGGCCGCGACCGGAGTCGAGGTGAAATCGTTGAGCCAGGTATAGTTGGTGCTGAAATCGAACGAGCTCGTCTCGCTCAGCCCCGGGAAACCGAAGCCGACATTGAGGTGATAGCGCGCGGCGAAATCGATACCCGAGGTCTTGAGCGAGCCGGTATTGGCGTTGCGGATCTGCGCGACATACGGATCGTTGATCGCGCCCGAGTTCGGATCGCGCTTGATCGCCTGGCAATATTCGCTGGTCGCGTCCTGGATCACGTTGAAGCAAAGGTTCAGCGTGTTGGCGAGGCCGCCGCCGAGCGGCGAGATCGCGCCGTCCAGCGTGATGTTGAAATAATCGATGCTGAGATAGAGCCCCTTGATGAAGCTCGGGGTCAGCACGACGCCCGCGGTGAAGGTATCCGACTTCTCCTCGCCGACATTCGGATTGCCGCCGAAATCGGCCGGGATGATGCTGTTCGGCTGGACGCCGGCGGTGAACACCGCCGCCGCGGGCACGCCGTTCGCGACGCAGACCGCGCGGACCGCTGCCGTCTGCTGCGCCACCGGCACGCGATCCGAGCAGGGATCGGTCGCCGTGCCGACGACACGGCTGGTGCCGCCGAACAGCTCGTTGACGTTCGGCGCACGGATCGCGCGCTGATATTGGCCACGGAACGCGATGTCCCGGTTCACGCGCCAGTCGAGCCCGCCGAGATAGGTCCAGACCCCGCCGATGCCCGTCAGGCTGTAATCGGAATAGCGGAAGGCGGCATTGGCGGTCAGGTTCTGGATGAACGGCGTGTTGTGAATCAGCGGCACGCGGATTTCGCCGAAGACTTCCTTCGCCGACACCTTGCCGGTGGTCGGCAGGCCCGGGTTGAACCCGGCGACGTCACCCGAGGAGAGGAAGGAATCCGGATTGAACTTCGCGCTCGATTCGCGCCACTCGACGCCGGTCGAGAAGCCGACCGGGCCCGCCGGCAGCGAGAAGAGATTGCCGGTGAGGTTGGCGGAGGCGACCTGCAGTTCCGCCGTGGTCGAATTGGTCGCGCTGATCGAGATGGCGCTGGCGCAGGCGGCCGTGATGTTCTGGCCGAAGATGTTGCAGACCGGCGCCGCGCCGCCGACCGAGAGCAGGGACGCCTGCAGGCGGCTACGCGAGATAGCGTTGCGCAGGAGGGTCGTCTCCTCCGTGCGGGCATAGGTGTAATAGACGTCGTAGGAGAGGTCGGTCAGGAAGCTGTCCGACGCGCTGCCCAGATCGCCACGGAAGCCCCAGGCGCCACGGAAGGTGTTGCGGCGGGCATCGGCCTGACGGCGGCCGACTTCGAGATAGCGACGCCCGGCGGTGACGACGGCGAGTCCGTCGCCGGCGACCGTGGTGCGCGAGGCGGAACCGCTGGTCACCGTCGTCGTGCCGGTCTCGGCCAGATCGAGCTGGCGGAACACTTCGCGCAGCTGCGGCGTCAGATAGGGGTTGTTGGTGTTGAACAGGGTCGGCACGCCGACATTGCTCGGCGCCAGCTGCGCGCTCACCAGGTTGTTGGAGTAATGCAGCTCCATATAGCCGGTGATGTTGTCGCTGAAGTCGTAATGACCGAAGCTGTTGATCATCCAGCGCTCCTGCGGGATGATCAGGTAATTGTCGGGGCCGAGGTTGAAATCGTCCTGCGGAGTCAGCGCCGGGCGCGCGGTCGTACCTTCATTGTTGAAGGTGAAGCCGCGCGAGCCAAGGCCACCAAGACCCGCCGCGGTATAGGCGGCCTGAAGGGCCGGGCTGGCCGCACCGAAGGTCGGCAGGCCCGAGAAACGGCCATTGGGAATGTCGCCGCTGCCGCCGGCGATGAAGCCGAGCTGACCACCGGCCGAGGTGCAGGTCTGGCCGCCCGGGATCGCGAAAGGGGTGCCGGCGTGATTGGCGTTGCCGGTGCCGGGCACGATGCAGCCGTCGGACAGCGAATCATAGGCGAAGTCACCGCGCTCGCCGCGGGTGATCGCGCCGCGCTTCAGATAGTTGCCCGACACGACCAGATTGCCGCGGCCTTCGGAGAAATTGCCGCCGAGCGTGACGTCGAACGTATAGGTCGGCGTGCTGGTCGGCGCGGCATAGTTCAGCTGCGCCTTGGCCTCCACGCCTTCGAAATCGTCGCGCATGATGAAGTTGACGACGCCGGTGATCGCATCCGACCCATAGACCGCCGACGACCCGCCGGTGACGACTTCAGTCCGCGCGATCAGCGAGGTCGGGATGGTATTGAGATCGGTGACCTGATCCGGGCCGTAGATCGCGAAGCGGCGGCCGTTGACCAGCACCAGGTTGCGGGTCGCGCCGAAGCCGCGAAGATTGACGTCGGCGGTGCCGCCCGGAACGGTGTTCGAAGTCGCGCCGCCATTTTGCGACCCGACGAACTGCGGCGAATCGCTCAGCAGCTTCTCGATATTGACCGTGCCGGCAAGCTTGACGTCCTCGGCATTGATCACGCTGACCGGCGTCGAAGCGTCGAACTCGGCGCGCTTGATGCGCGATCCGGTGACGGTGATTTCCTGCTCCTGCCCGACCGTGGCTTCATCGGCCGGAACGGCGGGCGCCGCGCTCTGGTCGATGACCGGCTGCGCCGTTTGCGCCGAAGCGATCGAGGCAAAGCTCAGGCCGGCGGCGACGAGCGCCGATCCGCACAGGAAGCGCGCGCGGCGGCTGATGATCTGGGTATCTTTCATAGGTTCCATCCCCTCTTGCGGCCTCCCCAAGGGAAGCGCTTGTTTGTCCCGGTCCGCTTGCGCGGCCCTGCCGTTCGCCGATTACCGGTCTTGTTCGTCCGTTCGATCCGCGATGCCGTTCTGCCGAGTCCCGAACCTCGAAGCTGGCCTCCAAGGTAGCGCTACCATTTTCGAACGTCATTATTTCTCATATTGTGGGATTGAATATTACAGAATGAGAAGTGGGGCGTCAATCGCAATTCGCGATCCTGTGGGACGCGTGTTCAAAGTTTGGAATTGCGTGTCCCGCAGGACACAGATTGTCCCGGACGTCAGGGCAGCGGCGCAATGCCTTCGGCCCGCACGCGCCACCCACGCTTCGGGAACCCCGGCGCCGCGCCGGTCGAACCGTCCCAGCCCGCCGCCATCATGCCAGTGACCAGCAACAGGCCGCCATTGGAGGGGAAATAAGTGTCGGCGACACGGGTATAGCCAGGGCCGTCCGGGCCGCCCGTCGCCGCCGGATCGAAACCGGCGCGCGGCGTCATGCCGCTGATGCCCCAGTGATTGTTGGCGGTATCGCGGAACAGCCAGTCGACCGCCTTGTCGGGCTCGCCGAGCCGCGCCGCGGTCATCGCGATCATCGGATAGTCCCAGCCCCAGGTCTGGCGCAGATCCCAGTCGTCCTCGACCGCGCGAAGCGTGCGGCGCAACGTCTCGGGATCGACATGGTCGCCGCCGATCGCGCCATAGGCCATCAGGAAGGATGGATGGTCGCGGTTGAGGCAATCATGCCCGATCGCATTGCGCCGGCATTCGGCGGAGGCGACCTTCTTCCAGAAATCGGGCTCGCTCTCGACCGGGAGATACAGGCCGTCACGCTGCGGCACCGGGCCGAGCAGGTCAATCACCTTGTCCCACTCGGCGACGCGCTTCAGCCCGCGCCGCTCACGCCAGGCCTGCGCCGTCTTCAGCCCCCAGCGGAAATATTCGATCTCGTACGCCGGGTTCACCGTCGTCATTGGATCGTGATTTTCCTGCACCGGGATGATCGGCGGGCCGAGCACGAAACGCTTGCCCGTCTCGTCCCAGCGCGGCCAGGTGGCAAGCAGCCGCGCGGTCTGGTCGACCAGCCCGCCATAGCGGGCGAGCGTCGCGGCATCGGGATGCGCGCGGTAAAGCAGCTCCGCCATGTAGATCGGGTGCGGTTGCTGCCACATGATGAAGGGGTTGATCGGGCTGGGGCTGTTGCGCCCTTCCGGTCCCGACATCTTGGTCCACCAGGCGCCCTGCACGCCGTGGCGCGCGGCCTCGGCCTTCGCCTGGGGCAGGCGATCCAGATACCAGGCCATCGAGCGTTCGAGCAGCGCCGGCCGGCCCCAGAGCGCGAAATGCCCGGCGTGCCAGGGATGCACTTCGAGATGGAACTTGCCGTTCCAGCTGTTGGAGAACAGCCCCTCCTCCTGCGGCGGCACATCGCCCGCCTGGTTGATCGCCGCGAGATATTGCGACAGCACGATGCGGCGTTCGAGTTCCGGCGCCCGCGGATCGGTGCTGCCGGTGAAGTCGATCATGCCGCCGTTCGACCAGTAATCGCGCCAATGCTTCGAGACGGCGGCGGTGGCGACGGCGTAATCTACGCGGGGCGTAGGCTTGCGGGTCCGGTCGAAGCTGACGAACACGACCAGCCGGTCGCCCTGTCGCGCGGCGACATGGACGGCGTGCGGCCCTGCCTGCGTGATGGTCGCGCCGGTGGCGGCGATCGCCGAATAATAGACCGTGTCGTCGATCCGGTTGCTGAGCAGCAAGGTGCCGCGGCCCCGCGCAAGCACGGTCGTCTGCCGATTCGCCGCGTCGCCATAGTCCGACGGATCCGGATTGAGATTGTGCGACACGCCGGGGTAGCGGACGTCGACACCGATCCGGCCGCTCGCGACCAGCGGCGAGCGGATCTCGACCACCACCATGTCGCGGTCGGGATGGACGCGTGTCGTCACCGTCACCGGCTGGCCATCGAAGCGGAAGCTGCTCGACAGGGCGCCAGTCCAGAGGTCGAGATGCTGGCGCGTGGCGGACAAGGCCTCGAACCGCGCAGGCTTGCCGCCCCTGCCCTTCAGCGCCAGCGCGACGCGGCCGAGCGAGAAGCGATGCGGATTCTCGCGCAGCCAGACCAGCGAGGGGTTGGTCTTCAGCAGGTCGAAGTCGCGCATATAGGAATAGGGCTGCGTGCCGCCGCCGGGCACGGGCACCTGCACCAGCCCGTTCGCCTCGGTATAGCCATTCGGGTTGGGGAAGCTGTGCCAGGCCCATTGCGCCATGGTCAGCAGCGGGGCGGTCTTCGCGTAGCGATCAGGGAAGGTCTGCAGCCCGGTGATGTCGGCGGTGAAGCCGATGCTGCCATTGCCCAGCATCAGCGGGGCATGCGGATCGACCTTGGTCAGCGTCACGTCGTGGCGTTTGACCAACGCCAGGCGGTCGATCGGTTGCGCGGTGGCCGGCGCGGCCACGAGCAGCGCCAGGGCAACCAGCAAGAGGCGCTTCAAAGCGTGACGCCCCGCTTCCAGATCGCGATCTCGCGCTCGCCGTTGCGTTCGGACGCGGTCTGCTTGCCTGAGGCAATAGCGCGGATCGTGTCGAGCAGCGCGTCGGCGGCCTGGTCCATGCCCTTGTCGAGCACCTGGCCGGCATCGAAATCGATCCAGTTGGGCTTGCGCTCGGCGAGCGGTGTGTTCGAGGCGATCTTGATCGTCGGGGCGGGGAAACCGAGCGGCGTGCCGCGGCCGGTGGTGAACAAGATGATCGTCGCGCCCGCCGCGGTCAGCGCGGTCGAAGAGACGGCGTCGTTGCCCGGCGCCTCGAGCAGGGTCAGGCCGGTGCGGCGGACCTGTTCGCCATAATGGAGGACGTCGGTGACGGTCGCATGTCCGGCCTTCTGCACCGCGCCGAGTGACTTCTCCTCGAGCGTGGTGATGCCGCCGGCGATGTTGCCGGGCGAGGGGTTCTCCGACACCGGCTCGCCATGCTCGGTGAAATAGCGTTTGAAATCGTTGACCAGCGCACCGATGCCGTCGAACACCTGCTCGTCCGCGGCGCGGTCCATCAGCAATTGCTCGGCGCCGAAGATCTCGGGGATCTCGGTCAGGATCGCGGTGCCGCCGGCGCGCGTCACCGCATCGCTCATCCGGCCGACCAGCGGATTGGCGGTGAGCCCCGAAAAACCGTCCGATCCGCCGCATTTCACGCCGAGCACCAGGTCCGACAGAGGCACCTCGGTCCGCGCAACTTTCGCCGCTTCCTCGACCAGTTCGTCGACCAGCGTCAGGCCTTCTTCGATCTCGTCGCCGGCGAACTGCGCGGCGACGCTGCGGATCTTGCCGTGCAGCGCGGAATCGATCTCCTTGAGCAGCCGGTCGAGCTGGTTGGATTCGCAGCCGAGCCCAACCAGCAGCACGCCGCCGGCGTTGGGATGCGCGGCCAGCGCGGCGAGGATCGAGCGCGTGCCGTCCAGATCGTCACCCAATTGCGAGCAGCCGAACGGGTGGGCGAGCGCGAGCACGCCGTCGACGCGATCGGCATGGCGCCGCCCGGCGATCTCGGCGATCTTCTGCGCGGTGCGCCCGACACAGCCGACGGTCGGGATGATCCAGATTTCGTTGCGCGTGCCAACCCGGCCATCGGCGCGGCGATACCCGGCGAACCCGGTGGCGGGCACCTTGATCTCCGCCTGATGGACATGCGGGCGCCAGACATAGTCGTCGCTCGTCGCCAGCGCGGTCGCGACATTATGGACATGGACATGCTCGCCCGGCGCGATCTCGGCCGTGGCGACACCGATCGGGAAGCCGAACTTCAGCACCGGATCGCCGGCGTGAAGCGCGCGCAACGCGACCTTGTGGCCGCGCCCGATCGCCTGGGGAAGGATAACCTCGACATCGCCGACCGTCGCGACGGTGCCGGCGTCCAGATCGTGGAGCGCGGTGGCGACCCCGTCCCGGGGATCGATGCGGAACAGCGACAGGGTCATGCTATCGGGCCTTATTGCAGGTTCACGAACGCGCCGCCGTCGACCAGCAAGGCCGCCCCGGTCACATAGTTCGCGAGATCGGAAGCGAGGAAGACGATCGGTCCGGCAAGGTCGTCGGGCTGGCCGAGCCGGCCCAGCGGGATTCGCCCTTCCATATAGGCCCGCTTGGCCGGATCGGCGAGATCGTCCTTGTTGATGTCCGTGAGGATCGTGCCGGGCAGTACCGAATTGCAGCGGATGCCGTGGCGGCCGAGCGCGATGGCGGCGGACTGCATCAGCGAATGCACGCCGGCCTTGGTCGGCGTGTAATGCGTCTGATACTCGCCGCCGACCAGTGCCGAGATCGACGAGACCGCGACGATCGACCCGCCCGTCCCTTGCGCGACCATCTGGTTCGCCGCTGCCTGGACCATGAAATAGGCGCCGTGGAGATTGACCTTCATGGTCCGTTCGAACGTCTCGACCGGCATGTCGAGAAAGGCGTGGAACGGGCAGATGCCGGCATTGTTGACGAAGATGTCGACCTTGCCCAGCGCGGCCACCGCACCGTCGACAAAGGCGCTGGCCGTCTCCGGATCGGCGACGTCGCCGTGCAGCGCGAAGGCGCGGCGGCCCAGCGCCTCGATCTCGGCGACGCAGCTCGCCGCACCCTCATCGTCGTGCAGATAGTTGATCGCCACATCGGCACCGTGCCGCGCGGCGCCGATCGCGGCGGCGCGGCCGATCCCGGCCGACCCGCCGGTGACGAGCATGGTCTTGCCCTGAAGCAGCACGAAACTCTCCTGTTCGATCTATCGACGCGAGCGCGGCGGGGTGCGGCGGACGGCGCCTTCGGACCAGCCGAGATCGCGGCTGACCGCCATCGCCGTGGCGCGGACATCGTCCGACAGCGCCTGCATGCGATCGTCCGCCATATATTGCGCCGCGCTCGACACGCTGATCGCCGCGACGATCTGCCCGCTGACGCCGCGGATCGGCGCCGCCACGCAGCGGATCAGATCCTCATTCTCTTCGAGATCGAACGCGCGGCCGACGGCGACATAGTCGCGCATCCGTTCTTCCCACACCGCATAATCGGCGGGCGGCGAGCCGGCGGCCTGATCCTCCTCGAACAGCGTGCGCCAGTTCCGGGCATCGTCGTCGAGCAGCAGCGCCTTGCCGAGGCCGGTCGAGGTGAGCGGCTGGCGATCGCCAACCCGGCTGCTGATCTCGACGCGGCGGCGGCCGGGGATCTTGTCGAGATAGAGCGCGCGTTCGCTGTCGAGCACGCCGAGATGCACCGTGTCCTCGGTCGCGGCAGCAAGATCCTCCAGATGCGGCCGCGCGACCTGGACGAGATCGGTCTGCTGCTGCGCATGGAAACCGAGTTCGAGCAGCTTGGGCCCGAAATGATAGCCGAGCCGCGGCACGAACGTCAGATAGCGCCGGTCGATCAGCGCGGTCGCCAGGCGGTGCGTGGTCGAGCGGGTGAGGCCGAGCCTGGCGGCGAGATCGGCGAGCGTGATCGGGCCGTCGATGACCGCGTCGATCACGTCGAGGCCACGCAGCAAGGTCTGGCTGCCCGGCTGGGATTTGGCGTCGCCGGTCGCATCCGATGCCTTGTCGGCCAAATCAGCATTTGACGGAGCGTTTCTCATCTAATAATATTCTTTCCCATATTCTGGAATTTATCAAGCGGTAAAACGCGAGAGAGGAAGCAGGCGTGCAATCTGATCCGCTTCAGGCGGCGTGTTTGCGTACCAAATGCTGGTACGCCGCGCCTATAGCTATCCTCGACACGGTGCGCGCTTGTTTGTCGGTGGAGCCCGCATGACCCTGCCCCGCATCAAGCATGTCCGCGCCTTCGTACTGCGCGGCGGCGGCGCCGATTATCACGACCAGGGCGACGGCCACTGGATCGACGATCACATCGCCACGCCGATGAGCCGCTATCCCGAATATCGCCAGTCGCGGCGCAGCTTCGGCATCAACGTGCTCGGTACCCTGGTGGTGGAGATCGAAGCCGCTGACGGCACGATCGGTTTTGCGGTCACGACCGGCGGCGAGCCCGCGGCGTTCATCGTCGAGAAGCATCTCGCCCGCTTCCTCGAAGGCCGCTCGCCCACCGACTATGAGAAGATCTGGGACCAGATGTACTTCTCGACTCAATATTATGGCCGCAAGGGGCTGGTGGTGAACGCCATCTCCGGCGTCGACCTCGCCTTGTGGGACCTGCTCGGCAAGCTGCGGCAGGAGCCTGTCTATCATCTGCTCGGCGGCGCGGTGCGCGACGAGCTGCAATTCTACGCCACCGGCGCGCGGCCCGATCTGGCAAAGGAGATGGGGTTCATCGGCGGCAAGCTGCCGCTCCACCACGGCCCGGCCGAGGGCGAGGAAGGGCTCGACAAGAACATCGCCGCGCTCGCCGACATGCGCGCGAAATGCGGGCCCGATTTCTGGCTGATGCTCGATTGCTGGATGGCGCTCGACGTAAACTACGCGACCCGCCTCGCCATCCGCGCGC
Source organism: Sphingomonas sp. P2_B6 (assembly GCF_056404755.1). Classification (NCBI taxonomy): domain Bacteria; kingdom Pseudomonadati; phylum Pseudomonadota; class Alphaproteobacteria; order Sphingomonadales; family Sphingomonadaceae; genus Sphingomonas; species Sphingomonas sp. P2_B6. Next base: position 55,596 of record NZ_JBFUDK010000008.1, on the reverse strand, counting down.
ACGAGCACGGCCTGAAATGGATCGAGGAAGCGATCAGCCCCGACGATTATTGGGGCTATGCCGAGCTGAAGCGCAACGTGCCCAAGGGCATGCTGGTCACTACCGGCGAGCATGAAGCGACGCGCTGGGGCTTCCGCATGCTGCTCGAGATGGATTGCTGCGACATCATCCAGCCAGATGTCGGCTGGTGCGGCGGCGTGACCGAGCTGCTCAAGATCTCGGCGCTGGCCGATGCTGCGGGCAAGATGGTCGTGCCGCACGGTTCCTCGGTCTATTCCTATCACTTCGTCATCACGCGGCATAACAGCCCGTTCGCCGAGTTCCTGATGATGCACCCCGGCCCGACCGAGGTGGTGCCGATGTTCGCCCCGCAGCTGCTCGGCGAGCCGATTCCGGACAAGGGCCGTATGCGCGCCTCGGCGCTCGACAAACCCGGCTTTGGTGTGGAGCTCAATCGCGATATCCCGCTCCACCGCCCTTATACTCACTGAGGAATCCTCCCCATGAAATTGCTGCGTTACGGCCCTATCGGCCAGGAAAAGCCCGGTCTGATCGATAGCGACGGACATATCCGCGACCTTTCCGCCCATGTCACCGATATCGGCGGCGCCGAAATCTCGCCCGCCGGCCTGGAAAAGCTCGCCGCGATCGACCCGGCGTCGCTGCCGCTGGTCGAAGGATCGCCGCGTTACGGCACGCCCGTCGCCGGCACGCGCAAATTCATCGCGATCGGCCTGAACTTTGCCGAGCACGCCGCCGAATCCAACCTGCCCGAGCCGGCCGAGCCGATCTTCTTCACCAAGGCGATCTCCTGCCTGCAGGGCCCGAACGATCCGGTGATGATCCCGCGCGGATCCGAAAAGACCGACTGGGAAGTCGAGCTGGGCGTCGTGATCGGCACGCGCGCTTCCTATGTCACCGAGGACAAGGCGCTCGACCATGTCGCCGGCTATTGCACGATCAACGACGTGTCGGAGCGGGCCTTCCAGCTCGAGCGCGGCGGCACCTGGGACAAGGGCAAGGGGTGCGACACCTTCGGTCCGGTCGGCCCCTGGCTGGTGACGAAGGACGAGGTCGGTGACGTCCAGGATCTCGGCATGTGGCTCGAGGTCAACGGCAAGCGCGTCCAGGATGGCAGCAGCAGCACGATGATCTTCGGCGTGGCCAAGCTCGTCTCCTATGTCAGCGAGTTCATGACCCTGGAACCCGGCGACATCATCACCACCGGCACGCCCAAGGGCGTCGGCATGGGGCAGAAGCCGACCCCCTGGTTCCTCAAGGCGGGGGACGTGATCGAGCTTGGCATCGAGAAGCTCGGCCGGCAGCGCCAGGACGTGGTGGCCTGGAACCCGAACGGAGCCGCCGCGTGACATCGTACCAGGGCCGATTCGAAGGAAGGACCGCGATCGTCACCGGCGGCGCGTCGGGGCTCGGCCGTGAGGTCGCGCGCCGCATCGTCGCCGAGGGCGGGCGCGTCGTGCTATGGGATATGCAGGCGGACTGGGCGAACGAAGCGAAGGAGGATGTCGGTGCGGTCGCCGCCATCGCCTTCAGTGTCGCCGACAATGCAGCGGTGGAGCGCGCGACCGAGGAGAGCATGAGCCTGCTCGGGCGGATCGACATCCTGGTGAACTCGGCCGGCATCACCGGCGCGACCGCGCCGGTCGACGCTTATCCGATCGACTCCTGGCTGAATGTGATCGACGTCAACCTCAACGGCCTGTTCTATTGCTGCCGCGCGGTCGTGCCGCACATGGTGGCGAACGGCTATGGCCGGATCGTCAACGTCTCCTCGGTCGCGGGCAAGGAAGGCAATCCCAACGCCTCGGCCTATTCCGCATCCAAGGCAGCGGTGATCGGCCTGACCAAATCGCTCGGCAAGGAGCTGGCGACGCGCGGCGTGATCGCCAATGCGGTGACGCCGGCGACCTTCGAAAGCCCGATCCTCGAGCAGCTCCCGAAGAGCCAGGTCGAGTATATGCTGTCCAAGATCCCGATGGGCCGGCTCGGCGAAGTGCAGGAGACCGCAGCGATGGTCTGTTTCATGGCTTCGGAGGAATGCAGCTTCACCACTGCGTCGACCTTCGACACCTCGGGCGGACGGACCACTTTCTGATCGTTTTCGGCCAGCCCCGCGACCGGCAATAGCCGGCGTGGCCCATGAGCAACCCGGGAGAGGAATAGAGTGCGCGACCTGCCGTTCATCGACCCGCATGTGCATCTCTGGGACCTGTCCCGGGATCGCTACGCATGGCTGTCGCCGCCGTTTGCGGACAGCGGGCCCAACGGGAACACGCAGCGCATCGCGCGCAACCAGCTGCTCGACGATTATCTGGCCGAGGCAGCGCAGTGGAATGTCGTCGGGATGGTGCATCTCGATGCCGGCGCCGCCAATCCGCTCGCCGAGACCGACTGGCTGCAGGATATGGCGGATGTGCGCGGCATGCCCAACGGCATCGTCGCCAATGCCGCCCTGGACGATCCGGGCGTCGAGGCGCTGCTGGCCGACCATGCCCGCCGGGGCAACGTGCGCGGCATCCGGCATATCGTGAACTGGCATAGCGACCCGGACCGGACCTATACCGCGCGGGACGTGACCGGCGACGGCGCCTGGGCTCGGGGCTTTGCACTATTGTCGAAGTACGGGCTGTCGTTCGACCTCCAGGCCTATCCCGACCAGTTTGCCGGCCTTTCCCGGCTGATCGAGCGGCATCCCGGGACGCCGGTGATCGTCAACCACACCGGCATGGGCGTCGATTGCGATGAGAGCTGGCGCGCGGCGATGAAGACGGTCGCGGGGCTGCCGCATGTCTCGATCAAGATCTCCGGCCTCGGCTTCGTCTATCGGCCTTTCACCGCGGGCGCGGTGCGGGACCGGGTGCGCGAGGCGATCGACATTTTCGGCACTGACCGCGCGATGATCGCGAGCAATTTTCCGACCGACCGGCTGTTCGCCGATTTCGACACGACCCTGGGTGCGCTGGCGGATGCGGTCGCGGATTTCAGCGAGGACGAGCAGCGTGCGCTGTTCGCGCGCAATGCCAACCGGATTTATCGGCTTGGGCTGGATGTTTAGCACCGCCACCACTCCTTCCCCGGCGAAGGCCGGGGTCCAGTTGAGGGACGTTGGTGGCGACGTGCGCCGTCCGTTCCCTTGTGCCTCCCCACTGGACCCCGGCCTTCGCCGGGGAAGGAAGAAGGCTGGAACGACGATGATTTATGGATCGGCCAGCCAGGCCACCGGGAGAACCACATGAACGCGAACCCGCTCCTCGGCGTCCTGTTCCACTGGCTGGGCGGGCTCTCCTCAGCCAGCTTCTACGTGCCCTATCGCGCGGTGAAGCGCTGGTCGTGGGAAATCTACTGGCTGACCGGCGGCATCTTTTCCTGGCTGCTCGCGCCGTGGTTCTTCGCGAGCATCCAGACGAACGACCTGCTGGGCGTGCTCGGCGCCGCGCCGACCCCGGTGATCGTCTGGCCGATCATCTTCGGGATGCTCTGGGGGTTCGGCGGCCTGACCTATGGTCTCACCATGCGGTATCTCGGCCTGTCGCTCGGCATGGCGGTAGTGCTGGGCCTGTGTACCGTGTTCGGCACCCTGATCCCGCCGCTGTTCCAAGGCGATTTCGCCGCCAAGCTGCTCGATACGCCGAGCGGCAACATCGTCCTGCTCGGCCTCGTCATTACCATGGCCGGCATCATCGTCGTCGCCATGGCTGGCGCGCGCAAGGATGCCGCGCTCTCTCCCGAGCAAAAGGCCGCCGCGGTCGCCGAATTCGATTTCCGCAAGGGCATCGCGGTCGCGGTCTTTTCCGGCATCATGTCCTCCTGCTTCGCGTTCGGCCTCGCCGCGGGCGAGCCAATCAAGGCGCTGTCGGCCGCGGCCGGCACCGGGCCGCTCTGGACCGGCCTGCCGATCCTGTGCCTCGTCATGTTCGGCGGGCTCATCACCAACGCGATCTGGTGCGCCTGGCTGATCCTGAAGAACCGCAGCGCGAACCAATGGGTCGGTGGCGGCGACGCGGTCGGCGCGCCGCTGCTGGTCAATTTCCTGCTCTGCGCGGTCGCGGGCACGGCCTGGTATTTCCAGTTCTTCTTCTACACCATGGGCGAGAGCCAGATGGGGCGCTTCGGCTTCTCGTCCTGGACCTTGCACATGGCGTCGATCATCATCTTCGGCACGCTCTGGGGCTTTGCGTTTCGCGAATGGAAGGATGCCGCGCCGCGCATTCGGGCGACCGTATGGGGTGGCGTCGGGCTGCTGGTGCTGGCGACGATCGTCATCGGATATGGCAACAGCCTCGCGCTATGAGGCGCCTGCTCTCCTTCGCGGCCGCCGGGCTGCTATCGTCGCTGGCGGGAGCGGCCGCCCCGCGGGCGACCTACACCAACCCGATCCTGTTCGCCGATTATTCGGATCCGGACATGATCCGGGTCGGCCGCGACTATTATCTGATTGCCTCGAGCTTCCATTTCTCGCCGGGCATTCCGATCCTGAAGTCGCGCGATCTCGTCCACTGGACGATCATCGGCCATGTCCTGCCGAAACTGCCCTTCGCACCCGACTATGACATGCCCGGTCCGCACACGCTGACCGACAAGATCTCCAAGCCGGTTGGCGGCACACGTTACGGGGGCGGCGTCTGGGCACCGTCGATCCGGCATCATGCAGGCAAATTCTACGTCTATTGGGCGACGATCGACGAGGGTGTGTTCATGGCGACCGCGACGCGCGCGGAGGGGCCATGGAGCGCGCCGGTCAAGGTGATCGACCAGAAGATGCTGGAGGATCCCTGCCCCTTCTGGGACGATGACGGCCAGGCCTGGCTGGTCCATTCGCGCCACGGCGCGGGGCCGCTGATCCTCCACCGGATGAGCCCGGACGGCACGCGCGTGCTCGATGCGGGACAGGTGATCGTCGAGGACAAGGTCAACCTGCCGATCCTCGAAGGCCCCAAATTCTATAAGCGCAACGGCTATTACTACATCTTCGCGCCGTTCGGCGGGGTGGAGAAGGGCGCGCAGGTCGCCTTGCGGGCGCGCAACATCCGCGGCCCCTATGGACAGCGCGTCGTGCTCGAACAGGGCTCGACCAGACTCGAAGGGCCGCATCAGGGCGGCTGGGTAGAGACGCCGTCGGGCCAAGGCTGGTTCGCCCATTTCAACTCGACCGGCGCGTTCGGGCGCATCGTGCATCTCGAGCCCGTGACTTGGGTCGACGACTGGCCGGTGATGGGCGATCCGATCCCCGGCAAGACCAGCGGCCAGCCAGTCGCGACTCATGCCATGCCCGACACCGGCAGCCCGCCGACCCGCGACCGGCTGCAGGATTCGGACGAATTCGCGGGCGCCAGGCTCGGCCCGCAATGGGAGTGGAACCACAACCCCGACAACAGCGCCTGGAGCCTCACCAAACGCGCTGGCTATCTCCGCCTTGGTGCAGGCCCCGCCGAGCATCTCGTCACGGCGCGCAATACGCTGACCCAGATCCTGCAAGGCCCGAGCCGCATCACCACAAGGATCGACATCACGGGCATGAAGGACGGCCAGCGCGCCGGCCTCGCGCTGTTCGGCGTCCGCCCGAGCTGGATCGGCGTGGTGCGCGACAAAAGCGCGGCGCACGTCACACTCGCCATCGAAGGCGACGAGGTGCCGGGTCCGGCCATCGCAGCAAACGCGATCGAACTGCGCGCCGAGATCGGGATCGAACAGACGGTCCACTACAGCTACAGCCTTGACGGCAAGGCTTTCACTTCGATGGGGGGCGCCATTCCGCTCGCGCGTTTCTCCTGGTGGAAGGGATCGCGCCCGGCGCTGTTCAGCTTCAGCCGGGCCGCGCCGGGAAGCGCGCGCGGCTGGATCGATGCCGACTGGTTCCGGGTCGAGCGGTTGCCCGTAACAGCCCAATAGAGACGCGATCGGAGCCAGATGTCGCCCATCGCTGCCCGGTCCTCTTCCCAATCCTCAGCCGGTGCCGCGCCCCGGATGGCCGTAATAGACCTTGTTCGCGATCCGCCATTCGCCATCGACCTTTAGCAGCACGAAATAGTCAGTGAAGACCATCGCGCCGTGATCGAGCGTCGCCCTGGCCATGGCGGCGTTACCCGATATGTCGATGATATCGATGGTGCGTGTCCGTGCCGCTTCGTCGCTCGCCGGACTTCCCTTGAACAGCGCGCAATAGGCGTCGAGCGTCCAGGAGGTGAAGGCGCCGTTCCGGATTCCCTCGATATGCGCGGTCGGGAGGAAGGCCTTGCGGAAATGCGACGGGTCCCCCGTCGCATGGCCCTGGAAATAGGAACCGATCGCCTGGCTGATCCCGGCGCGCGCGGCCTCGTCCTGCTGGGCGGCCTGACCGGCCTCAGCCGGCGTGGCGACCGCCGCGGGCGTCGACGCGATAAGTCCCCATGCGAGCAATGCGGAAAAGAGACGAGGGGTCATCACAGGTCCTCCCTTGTTGCTCACGAAGACTGGCGCGCCGTCGGGCGCGACAGGATCCAGGCCGCGCAGAGCAGAAGCGCGATCGAGACCAGCCCGAGCACGACCAGTCCGGGATGGACGCCGACCACGAACAGCGCGAGTCCGACGGCCATGCCGACACATGCCGCGATCTTGCCCCGCCGGGGAATCGCCCGCTCCGCGCGCCAGGCACGCAGCCCCGGGCCGAACCGGGGATGATCGAGCAGTTTAGCCTCGAGCCGCGGCGACGAACGGGCGAAACAGCCCGCCGCCAGGATCAGGAAGATGGTGGTCGGCATCAACGGCAGGAGCGCGCCGACGATACCGAGCGCGACGAACAGGAATCCGAGCAGCAGCCAACCGACACGCAGCGCGCCAAAGGTCCGGTGCGATGGTTCCTGTTCGTTCAAAATGCCTGTCCGCCAGCTATTTCCGCCACGCTAAGCGGCTTGCGATTCATTCGCAACAACGGGTGCGACGGATCTCATCGGCGGGGTCCCTTGAGGGGCGTTCAACAGGTCATGCCAAAGGGAAAAATGGTGCTGCCGGTGAGGATTGAACTCACGACCTCAGCCTTACCAAGGATGCGCTCTACCACTGAGCTACGGCAGCATTTCCGGTCCGGGAGCCTTCACGGCCATCGGCGGAGCGCGCCTAAGAGACGAGGGCGGCGGGATTGTCAAGGCGAAGCGGCCACTGGATAAGGCGATATGGCCGACAAGGACGAGAAAGCGGCGCGCTTGGCCGCCGCGTTGCGCGAGAATCTGCGGAAGCGGAAGGCCCAGGCACGGGCAAGCGATTCGCCGCCCGCACCGCGCGAGGACGAGCCTAGCCGATAGGCGCGCATTTCGCCTGGAGCCATGCCAGCTCGTCGCCCGTCATCTCCGGCCCCAGAATCTGCAGCACTTTCGCGTGATAGGCGTCCAGCCAGTCGCGCTCGGCCACCGTCAGCAGGCCGGGTACGATCAGCGCGCGCTCGATCGGGCAGAAGGTCAGCGTCTCGAAACCCAGCATCGGCTCGTCGCCACCCGGGATGAGCCGCTCCTCGACCAGGATGAGATTCTCGATGCGGATGCCGTATTCGCCCGCCTTGTAATAGCCCGGCTCGTTCGAGATGATCATGCCGACGCGCAAGGGCTCGGACGGCCCGCCGCCCGGATAATTGGGCTTGGCGATGCGCTGCGGCCCTTCATGCACCGCCAGATAGGCGCCGACGCCGTGGCCGGTGCCATGCGCGAAATCGAGTCCCGCTTCCCAGAGCGGCCGGCGCGCGAACGAATCGAGCTGCCCGCCATTGGTGCCCGGCGGGAAGATCGCGGTGGCGAGGCCGATATGCCCCTTGAGCACGCGAGTGAAGCGGTCGCGCATTTCCTCGCTGGGCGTACCGATCGGCAGGACGCGCGTCACATCGGTGGTGCCGTCGGCATATTGGCCGCCCGAGTCGACCAGATAAAGCTGGCCGGGTTCGAGCGGCGCGTTCGAGTCGGGCGTCGAATGATAATGCGGGCTTGCCCCATGCGCCCCCGTCGCCGAGATCGTGTCGAACGAGGTATCGCGCAGCTCGCCGGTCGCCTCGCGGAATGTCTGAAGCTTCGCGACGCAGGACAGTTCGGTCTGCCCACCCTTGGGCGCTTCCTCCTCGACCCATTTCAGGAAGCGCGCCAGGGCCGCGCCGTCGCGCACAGAAGCCGCGCGGTGCCCGGCGATCTCGACCGGGTTCTTCATTGCCTTGGCCAGCACCACCGGATCGCGCAGCGGCAACACGGTGGCGCCGCCGGCCTCCAGCCGCGAGAAGATCGCCGACACCGCGCGTTCCGGATCGGCGGCGACGCGCTTGCCGGCATAGGCACCGAGCGCCTCGGCGAACGCCGAGCGATCCCTTACCCGCACCGCATTGCCGAGGTGGTGCAGCATTGCGTCGCCCACCTTTTCCGGCGCGACGAACAGGTCGGCGGTGCCATCGGCATCGACGATCGCATAGGCCAGCGCGACCGGCGTATGCGCCACATCCTGCCCGCGCACGTTCAAGGTCCAGGCGATCGAATCGAGCGCGGACAGCACGACCGCATCGGCCTTGCGCTCGGCCAGCCAGTCGGCGATTGCCGCGCGCTTCTCGGCCGAGGATTTGCCGGCGCGGTCATCGTCCTGCACCGCGAGCTTCGCATCGGACGGCTGCGGCCGGTCGGGCCACACCGCGTCGACCGGATTGGTGTCGACCGCGACCAGCTCCGCCCCGCGCTCGGCCAGCGCCTTGCGCGCTTCCTCGACCCAGCCGCGCGTGTGCAGCCACGGATCATAACCCACGCGCGCACCGGCCGCGGCATGCGCGCCGAGCCACATCGCGATGCTCGTCGCAGGCACCGAGACATAGTCCCAGTGCCGGCCATCGACCTGCTCGCGCACCTGCAAGGTGTAGCGCCCGTCCGTAAAGATCGCCGCTTCCTCGGGCAGCACCACCGCGCTCCCGGCCGATCCCTGGAAACCAGTCAGCCAGGCGAGCCGCTGCGCATAGGCGCCGACATATTCGCTCATATGCTCGTCGGTCAGCGGCACGACGAACCCGTCGAGCCGATCGCGCTTCAGCTGGTCGCGAAGGGCGGCAAGGCGATCCTGGTAGCTGGACATTGCAGTCTCCGTTCGCCCTGAGCTTGTCGAAGGGCTGTTCTTCCTCTTTAGACGGTTAGAAGAAAGGGCAGGGCTTCGACAAGCTCAGCCCGAACGGAGTTTGACTTGACCGATACGCCCACACCCCCCGTCGCCGAGACCCGTCCGCACAGCTTCACCACGCACGGCATCACGATCGAAGACCCCTATGCCTGGATCAAGGACCCCGGCTATCCCGAGGTCACCGACAAGCAGGTGCTTGCCTATCTCGAGGCGGAGAATGCCTATTTCGAGGCAGTGATGGCGCCGCACGAGCCGCTGACCGACCGACTCTATGAAGAGATGAAGGGCCGCATCAAGGAAGACGATTCCTCGGTTCCACAGAAGGACGGCGACTGGCTCTACTGGACGGCGTTCGAGACTGGCGGCCAGTATCGCAAATGGTGGCGCAAGCCCGTCGCCGGCGGCCCCGATGAGCTGATCCTCGACGAGCCGGCCCTGGCCGAGGGCAAGGAATATTTCCGTCTCGGCGCCTTTTCGGTCAGCAATGACGCGAGGCTGCTCGCCTATGCGATCGACGATAACGGTTCGGAACGGTTCGAGGTCCGGGTCAAGAATCTCGAAACCGGCGAGCATTTGCCCGACGTCATCCCCGGCATGCTGTCGGAGATCGTCTGGACCGCCGACGACAGCGGCTTCCTCTACGGCCTCGCCAATGAGCAATGGCGCACCGACAATGCCCGACTGCACAAGCTCGGCACGCCCATCGCCGACGATATCGAGCTGTTCAAGGAAGCGGACGAGGGTTTCCGCGTCGGCGTCAGCGAAACCAGCTCGCGCAAATACATCGTCATCGCCAGCGGCGACCATGTGACGAGCGAAGTCTATCTGCTTTCCGCCGACAATGTCCTCGCCACGCCAATCTGCGTCTCGCCGCGCAAGGCCGGCCGCGAATATGATGTCGACGAGCATGACGGCACGCTGTTCATCCACACCAATGACTTGGATCCGAACTTCCGCCTGTGCACCGCATCGATCGACAATCCAGGCGAATGGTCCGAGCTGATCGGCCCGTCGGCGCATTTCTACATGACCGGCGTCGACTGTTTCCGCGACTTCTTCATCGTCGACGGGCGCGAGGACGGTCTCGATCAGATCGAGATACACCGCTACGATTCGTCGATCGCCCCGCAGCGCATCGTTTTCCCCGAGGCGAGCTATGACGCCGGCCTCGGCAACAACCCCGAATATGCGATGGACGTGCTGCGCGTCGGCTATGAATCCATGGTCACGCCCGGCACCGAATATGATTATGACGTCGCGACCGGCATCCTGACTACGCTCAAGGTGCAGGAAATCCCCTCGGGCTACGACGCCGACAAATATCGCACCGAACGGCTGAAGATCACCGCGCGCGACGGTACCGAGGTGCCGGTCTCGATCGTCTACCCGAAGGATTTCCCCAGGGACGGCTCAGCCCCGCTCTTCCTCTATGCGTATGGCGCCTATGGCTATGCCATCCCGCCGGGTTTCTCGACCGGGCGGCTGAGCCTGCTCGATCGCGGCTTTGCCTATGCCATCGCGCATATCCGTGGCGGCGACGATCTCGGCCAGCAATGGTATCTCGACGGCAAGCTGGAGAAGCGCGAGAACAGCTTCAACGATTTCGTCGATGTGGCGAAGGGCCTGATCGCCGGCGGCTGGACCAGCGCGGGCAGGATCGCCATCGCCGGCCGCTCGGCCGGCGGCGAGTTGATGGGCGCGGTGGTCAACAGCGATCCCGAGCTATGGGGGGCGGTGATCGCGGACGTGCCGTTCGTCGACGTGCTCAACACCATGCTCGACGAGTCACTGCCGCTGACGCCGGGCGAATGGCCCGAATGGGGCAACCCGATCGAGGACAAGGCAGCGTTCGAGCTGATCCGCTCCTATTCGCCCTATGACCAGGTCAAGGCCCAGGCCTATCCGCCGATGTTCATCTCGGGCGGGCTGAACGATCCGCGCGTGACCTATTGGGAGCCGGCCAAATGGGCGGCGAAGCTCCGCGCTACCAAGACCGACGACAATCTGCTGCTGCTCAAGACCAATATGGGCGCCGGCCATGGCGGCAAATCGGGCCGGTTCGAGAGTCTGCGGGAAGCGGCCGAGGAGCATGCCTTCGTGCTGTGGCAGATGGGGGTCGAGGGATAGTGGTCTTCACCCTCGCCAGGACCGCGACCGAGGCCGACATCGACGAGCTCGGCCACGTCAACAATGCGGTGTGGGTGAAGTGGATTCAGGACATCGCGGTCGCGCATTGGGCGGCGATCGCGACCGCCGAACAGCAGCAAGCCTATATCTGGGTCGTGACCCGGCACGAGATCGATTACCGCGGCAATGTCGGTCCGGGCGAGACGGTCACGGGCGAAACCTGGGTGCCTGAACCGCCCCGGGGCGCCCGCTTCGACCGCCATGTGCGGTTCACCGGCGCCGACGGCAAGGTGAAGGTGGAGGCGGTATCGACCTGGGCGCTGCTCGACCGGGCGACGGGGCGCTTGCTCAGGGTGCGGCCGGAGCTGGCGGCGCCGTTCTTGAATCCCTCTCCCCCTGTGGGAGAGGGAAGGAGGAGCGAAGCGACGGAAGGGTGAGGGGGAGTGAGGCTCGCGAGCTTCTCGTGTCCTCCTCACCCTTCCCATCGCAAGAGCGATGGGCCCCTTCCCTCTCCCACAAGGGGAGAGGGAAACCTTACCCGCTGTTCCGCAGCGCCGTGGCGATCGCGTTGATCGACAGGAGAATCCCCTCGCCGATCCGCGTGTCCGTCTCCCCGGCGCGATGCCGCTTCATCAGCTCGATCTGCAACAGGTTCAGCGGCTCGATATAGGGCAGCCGCAACCGGATCGACGCATCAAGCGCGGGATGCTTCTCCAGCAGGCGCGACTGGCCCGTCACGTCCAGCAGCCCGTCATGCGTCTGCTGCCAGCCGCTGCGAATCGCCCCGAACACCGAATCCGCCAGCGCCCGGTCCTCGACCAGCGCGGCATAACGCTCGGCAATGTCCATGTCGGACTTGGCGATCACCTGCTCCATATTGTCGAGCGTCGCGGCGAAGAACGGCCAGCCCTGCGCCATCTCCGCCAGCAACCCCTTGTCCTCGAACCCGGCGATCGCCTGGCCGACGCCGTACCAGCCCGGCAGCATGACCCGCGCCTGCGCCCAGCTGAACACCCAGGGAATGGCGCGCAGATCCTCGATCCGGTCCGATTTGGTGCGGCTCGCCGGGCGCGAACCGATCTTGAGGCCGGAGATTTCGGCGATCGGGGTCATCTGGCGGAAGAAGGTACGGAAACCCTCGGTGCCATAGACCAGGTCGCGATAGGCCTTGAAGGCACTCCCCGACAGGGCATCCATCGCCGCGCCGAACCGCGCGGCTTCCGCGGGTGACAGCGCATCGGGCTCCAGGCTGGCGAGCAGAGTGGCCGAAGCCATCGTCTCCAGATTGGTCATCGCGCTCTCGCGCGTGCCATATTTGCCGGCGATCACTTCGCCTTGCTCGGTGATGCGGATGCGCCCCTGCACCGTGCCGGTCGGCTGGGCGCGGATCGCCGCAAAGGCCGATCCGCCACCGCGCCCCACCGCGCCGCCGCGGCCATGGAACAGCTGCATGCCCACCCTGGCTTTGTCGAACACGGGCTTCAGCGCAGTCGATGCCTTGGACAGCGACCAGGTCGAGGTGATGTACCCCCCGTCCTTGTTCGAATCCGAATAGCCGATCATCACTTCCTGGAAACCGCGCGCACGGGTGATCGCACCGGCCTCGGGCAAAGCGAACCACTCCGTCATGATGCCCGGCGCCGCCTCCAGATCGCCGATCGTCTCGAACAGCGGCACCGCCATAATCGCGGCGGTGGGTACCTTGCCGGGCCGGTACAGGCCGAATTCCTTCAGCATCACATTGACCTCGAGCAGGTCCGAGACGGACTGCGCCATCGAGACGATATGCTGGGTGATGCAGCTCGGCCCATATTTCGCATGCGCGTCAGCCGCGGCGCGAATGATCGCCAGCTCGGAATTGGTCTCGTCCGAATAGGGTTCGAACGGGCTCGACAGCGGCCGTGCGTTGGACAGTTCATGGCGCAGCAGCGAGACGCGCTCGGACTCGCCGAGCGCGAGATAGTCGGATTCGACCCCCGATACCTTGAGCAGCTCCGCCACGACCCGCTCCAGCACGGCACTGTTCTGGCGCAGGTCGAGCGTGGCGAGGTGGAAGCCGAAGGTCTCGACCGCGCGGATCAGCCGCCCCAGTGCCCCGCCCGAGGCAAGCGCCCCGCCGCCGCCCTTGCGCAGCGCCCGGGCGATGGTGACCAGATCGGCACGGAAGGCCTGGGGATCGGGATAGGGTTCGCCATGCAATGCCCCCGGGCGCGGCGCGGGCTTGCCGGTCAGCGCCAGATGCGTCGCCGCGAGCCGCGCGTAGATGCCCGACAGCGCCCGGCGATAGGGCTCGTCCTCGCGGCTGGGGGCGCTGTCGCCGCTCGCAGCGGCCAACGCCTGCACGCCGTCATCGGCCTCGGTGATGCCGGTCGAGATCGACAGCTCGGCACCGAGCGCGTTCACGGCGTCGAGATAATGGCCGAGCACGGCCTCGCACGCCTTGGCCAGCGCGATCTCGAGCGAGTCGGCGGTGACGAAGGGATTGCCGTCGCGATCCCCGCCGATCCAGCTCCCCGGTCGCAGGAAACTCGGCGCGCGTTCGCCAAGCGCCCGGTCCCAGCGCTGATAGAGCGCCGGCAGCGCGGGCAGGAACACGTCGCGCAGATAGCTCAGCGCCGTTTCCACCTCGTCCGCCACGAACAGCCGCTCCTTGCGCAGCACGCGCGTCTGCCACAGCAAGGCGATCTGGCGCAGGATCGCTTCGTCCACCGCATCGCCCTCGGGCGTCTCGGCGAGGCCGGCATCCTTGAGCGTCATCAGCTCGGAGATGCGGTTGCGATGGTCGATCATGCTCTTGCGCCGTACCTCGGTCGGGTGGGCGGTCAGCACTGGGGCGATCAGCGCATGGTCGAGCAGCGCCATCACCGCGTCGTGATCGATCCCCTCGTCCGCCAGCCGCTTCAGCGCGGATTCGACATCCGCCCCCTTTTCCGCGGCGACGCCCTGCCGGTCCTCGGCGAGATTGGCGAGCATCGAAAACAGCATGAAGCCGCGCACGAAATCGAGCGTCTCGTCCAGGCTCAGCCGGTCGAGCCCGAGATCGACCGCATCCTTGCCCGCCACCCCGCGATGCCGGTCGACCGAGGCCGCGCGGATATATTCGGTGCGCCGGAATAGCGTCTCCCCACCATAGGCGCGGATCACGTCGCCGAGCAGCTTGCCCAGGAAGCGGATGTCGGGATTGTTCGCGATGGAGGGGAGATCGGCCATGAGCGGATGCTGCAGCGCGGTAGAGCCGGGGTCAACCAGAGACGAAGCCAGGGGCCCAAAACATCGGCCCATCCTCCGTCACCCCGGACTTGTTCCGGGGTCCATCGTGCAACCAACACCGTCAGCGCGGGAGGAGAAATGGATGCCGGTACAAGTCCGGCATGACGCTTGTGCCAATGAAAGCGGAACCGACCTCAGGCCTCCAGCTCCACGTCCCAATAGAGCCAGTCATGCCAGGTATCGTGCAGATAGTTGGGCGGGAAGCGCCGGCCATGTTCCTGCAGATGCCAGCTGGTCGGCCGGATCGCGCCGATGTGCAGCGGCATGCCCGCCTGTTTCGGCGTGCGCCCGCCCTTTTTCAGATTGCACGGCGCGCAGGCGGTGACGACATTCTCCCAGGTCGTGCGCCCGCCCTGCGCCCGCGGCACGACATGGTCGAAGGTCAGGTCGTTGCCTGCCCCGCAATATTGGCATTCGAACTTGTCGCGCAGGAACAGGTTGAACCGGGTGAAAGCCGGAAAGGCGCTCGGCCGGACATAGGATTTCAGCGCGATGACCGAAGGCAGCTTGATCTTGTGGTTCGGGCTACGCACCTCGCGCTCATATTCCGCGACGATGTCGACCCGGTCGAGGAACACTGCCTTGATTGCGGTCTGCCACGGCCATACGCTGAGCGGATAATAGCTGAGCGGCGTGTAATCGGCGTTCAACACAAGCGCAGGGCAACTGTCCGGATGACGGATCAGATCGGGATGGTACACGCGAACGACCCCCTTTGCTTCCTGGCGCGGCCATTGCCGACTAGGATGACGCCGTGATGACAGCACAGCCCGCGACTCGCGGTCAAGAGCCGGTTTGAGCGAAATCGTCGCCCGATTCGCGCCCAGCCCTACGGGGCTGTTGCACATCGGCCACGCCTGGTCGGCAATCCTCTCGCACGACCGCGCGAAAGGGGCAGGTGGGCGCTTTCTGCTGCGCATCGAGGATATCGACGGCACCCGCAGCCGGCCCGACTATATCGACGCGATCGAGCGCGATCTTGCCTGGCTCGGGCTCGATTGGGACGGGCCGGTGTTGCTCCAGTCGGGACGGCTCGGTGTCTATGCCGCGGCGCTCGACCGGCTGAAGGCATTGGGGCTGCTCTATCCCTGTTTCTGCACCCGTGCCGAGATCGCCGCGAGCCTGTCCGCCCCGCACGGCGACGCCGGGTCGCTCTATCCCGGCACCTGCCGCCATCTTGCGGAGGATGTGCGCGCGCGGCGGCAGGCGGACGAGCAGCATGCATGGCGGCTGGACATGGCGCGCGCGCTCGACCTGCTCTCCCCGGCGGCGGAGGAAATGCCCGACCAGTTCCGTCACGACGGTCGGTTGGTCTGGCATGACGAGCTCATCGGCGACGTGGTCGCGACGCCGGAGATCCATGGCGACGTGATCCTCGCGCGCAAGGACGCGCCGGCCAGCTATCATCTCGCCGTCACCGTCGACGACGCGGCGCAGGGCATCACGCATGTGGTGCGCGGGCGCGACCTGTTTGCCGCGACGCATGTCCACCGGCTGCTCCAGGCGCTGCTCGGCCTGCCGGTGCCCGTCTATCGCCACCACGCCCTGCTCGCCGACGATCGTGGCGAACGGCTGGCCAAGCGCAACAAGGCGCCGACGCTCGAGGCGATGCGGGCGGCGGGGGTGGATGGGCGAGCGCTCGCCGACGACCTGCGCGCCGGGCACCTGCCCATTGGCTTTCGGGTGTCGGAAGCCTAGATAAAGCCGATGAGCACCTTCCTTTTCATCCTGCTGATCGCGGCGATGCTCGCGACCCTCGCCATGCTGGTCCGCGGCCTTGCGGTCTTCCTGCTCAATGCCAGTAATGAAGTGAAGGGTGATGGTGGCCCATCCAAGGCCGCGCTCCAGTCGAACAAGGCGATGCAATATCGCATCTTCTTCCAGGCGATCGCCATCGTGATCGTCGTGCTGATCCTGTTCCTCGCCGGCAAGACCTGACCGTCGGTCGACCGGCATGGTCAAGCTCAACAAGATCTACACCCGCACCGGCGATAACGGCACCACTGGCCTGGTCGATGGGTCGCGCGTCGCCAAGAACGATCCGCGCATGGCCGCGATCGGCGATGTCGACGAGACGAACAGCGCGATCGGCGTGGCGATCTCGGCGCTCGGGCCGGGCCGATATGCGACCGCGCTGACCCGCATCCAGAACGACCTGTTCGATCTCGGCGCGGATCTCGCCACCCCAGGCGAGGATTTCGCACCGACCGACATGAGCTTGCGCATCGTCGCGGCGCAGGTGGTGCGGCTGGAGGAGGAGATCGATGCGATGAACGCCGATCTCGCTCCGCTGACCAGTTTTATCCTGCCCGCCGGCACCGCAGGGGCCGCCGCGCTTCACCTCGCCCGCGCCATTTCCCGGCGCGCTGAGCGTACCGCCGTTGCCGCTGGGCAGATTGTCCCTTTGAATCCGCTCGCGCTTTCCTATCTCAATCGCCTGTCTGACTATCTGTTCGTCGCTGCGAGGCGCGTGAACAAAGACGCGGGTGGCGACGTTCTGTGGATTCCGGGTGCGTCCCGCGATCCGAAGGAGCCCTAGCCTGGCTTGACTTTGGCCGATGCGTTCTGGAAAGGGAACAGAATGCGAACAAACTCGGAGCCTCAGGCCGAAACGGACGCCCTCGCGACGCGCTTCGCGAAGGTCCGTGCGCTGACCGAAGCGCTGGTCGCTCCGCTTTCCGACGCAGATGCGACGGTCCAGTCGATGGACGATGCGTCCCCCGCGAAATGGCATCTCGCGCACACCACCTGGTTCCTCGAAACCTTCATCCTGCGCGATTTCGTCGCCGGCTATGGGCTGCACGACGAGCGTTTCCCCTTCCTGTTCAACAGCTATTACGAGGCCGAGGGCCAGCGCCACAGCCGCGCGCGCCGCGGCATGATCACCCGGCCGAGCCTCGCCGAAGTGCTGGCCTATCGCGCCCATGTCGATGCCGCGATCCGTGTCGCGCTGCCCGGTCTGCCCGATGCCGCGCTCGATCTGCTGACGCTCGGCTGCCATCATGAAGAGCAGCATCAGGAGCTGCTGGTCACCGACATGCTCCATCTGATGGCACAGAACCCGCTCGAACCGGCGATCTGGCCCGCCGGGCGCAAGGTACCGGTCGCGATGCCCGGCCCGATCGGCTGGCTTGAGGGCAAGGCCGGGATCGTCGAGGTCGGCCATGGCGGCGACGGTTTCGCCTTCGATTGCGAAGGGCCGCGCCACGAGGCGCTGCTCACCCTGCACGCCATCGCCGACCGCACCGTCACCAATGGCGAATGGGCCAGTTTCATCGCCGATGGCGGTTATGCCGATCCGCGCCACTGGCTGTCCGACGGCTGGGCCTGGGTGAAGGCGCAGGGAATTACGGCGCCGCTCTATTGGGAACAGCAGGACGGCGTATGGACGCGGTTCGGCCTTGATGGCCGCCGCCCGATCGACCCCGCCGCGCCGGTCACGCATGTCAGCTTCTACGAGGCGGATGCCTATGCGAGCTGGGCCGGCGCCCGCCTGCCGACCGAATTCGAATGGGAAGCAGCCGCTGCCGCCTTCGATCCATCGGGCGGCAACCAGCTCGACGGCGCGGGCCCGATCGAACCGCGTCCGGCCACCGAAGGCCCGGCCTTTTTCGGCGATGTCTGGCAATGGACCGGCAGCGCCTTTCGTCCCTATCCCGGCTTCAAACCCGCCGAGGGCGCGGTCGGCGAATATAATGGCAAGTTCATGAGCGGGCAGTTCGTCCTGCGCGGCAGCTCCTGCGCCACGCCGCGCGGCCATGGCCGCGCGAGCTACCGCAACTTCTTCTATCCCCACCAGCGCTGGCAATTCACCGGCGTGCGTCTGGCCAAGGATCTCTGACATGCTGAAACAGGAAATCGAGGACGGCGACGTCACCCTTGCCGACCCCGCCTTTCGCGCCGACGTCTTGCGCGGCTTCGAGACTCGGCCCCGCGCCATCCCTGCGCGCTGGTTCTACGACCGGCGCGGCTCGGAGCTGTTCGAGGCGATCACCGAACTCCCCGAATATTATCCGACGCGGACCGAGACCGAGATCCTGCGCCGCGCCTGCCCGGAAGTCGCGACGCTTGCCGGCGAAGGCCGCGCCGTGGTCGAATTCGGCTCGGGCTCCTCGACCAAGACGCCGATCCTGCTGCGCAGCGTAAACCCCGCCGCCTATGTGCCGATCGACATCTCCGGCGATTTCCTGCGCGAATCCTCGGCGGGCCTTGCCGCCGCCTTTCCCGGCCTGCCGGTACTGCCGGTCGAGGCGGACTTCCTCCGCCCGATCGCCCTGCCCGCCTCGGTCGCCGACCTGCCCAAGCTCGGCTTCTTCCCGGGCTCGACCATCGGCAACATGATCCCGCACAGCTCGGTCGACCTGCTCCGCGCGATGAAGGAATCGCTCGGCACGGGATCGATGCTGCTGATCGGCATGGACCGGATCAAGGACGAGCAGGTTCTGGTCTCGGCCTATGACGACGCCCAGGGTGTAACCGCTGCGTTCAACCTGAACCTGATCGAGCGGATCAACCGCGAGCTCGACGGCACCCTGCCGATCGAGGCCTTTCGCCACCGCGCGATCTGGAACGACGATCGCGCCCGGATCGAAATGCATCTCGAAGCGACCCGCGACATCAGCTTCACCATTGAGGGCCGCCCCTTCTCCATGGCGGCGGGCGAGACGATCCACACCGAGAACAGCCACAAATACGGCCGGCGCGACGGCCGCATCCTGCTCCGCGCAGGTGGCTGGACGCCGATCGCCGAATGGACTGACCCGGACGGCCTGTTCGCGGTGATCCTCGCCGAAGCCCAGCCGGCGCGCTTCGCGCCCTGACTCTCCCCTCCCGCTTGCGGGAGGGGTCGGGGGAGGGCCTGTCCACGATCGATAAACCTGACTGGGAGGACAGGCCCTCCCCTAGCCCCTCCCGCAAGCGGGAGGGGTGTGCGTGCTGCGTCGTTCTCTCGTCGATTCAACTGCCTCGAAAATCCGCTAGCATCCTGATCCAGCCGGCCAGTCCCAACCGACCGGTGCTGGATCTTTCTCATCGTCGGTATGCGTAACAGAGCCTGGTCCGGCACCTCTTATCCACCTGTTCCTCACCTGTTATGCCGGTAACAGGTGAAGCAGGTTAGAGCCTTGAATCAGCAACGAAAATCCGGACCCCGAGTCCAACATAACAGATGAAGAAAAATCCGCCCGATGAATCAGGTGAAACGGGTCAGCGAACGGGCGTGGCCCGCCAGATCGTCAGCCAGTTGATCGACCCGCGGCACTCGCCCATCTGCGTCGCCTCGATCAGCCGGAACATCGTCCCGTCCCAGACATAGGTCTCGCTCGACCCGCAATCGCCCAGGCCTCGCGCCTTGGTGTAGCTGCCGAGCCGGCCGAGCTTCGCGTCCCAATCGGCATTGACCAGAGTCGGCGTGCCCTCGGCCAGCGTCCATCCGGGCGGCGAATCGAAGCGCGCGATCACCGGCTTGCCCGCGGCGACGACGAACGGCACGGTCGAGAAATTATACGCCCCCGCCCCGCATGGCAGCAGCACCAGCGTCTTGCCCCCGCCGATCGCATTGCCGATGATCGGATCGTTGCTCTGCCCGTCCTCGGTCTCGCACCCCGACAACGACCGCATCGTCCTGATCAGGGCCGGCGTGACCTTTGTCGCGACGCCCGACGGTGCGATCGAGCGCACTTTCGGCAACGCTGCGACGGGCGGCACGGCGCTGGCCGGCTTCGTGCCCTTGGCGACCGCCGCCGTCACCGTTCCCGCACGGCCCTGTTCGGCATCGATGAACCGCAGCGCGGCGGCAGAACCCGCCAGAGAGGCGTGCGCCACTTCCTTGCCCGCTTTCCTGTTCAGGGTGAGTCTCTTGCCATTGGCCATTGCCGCGACGATCCGCTCCGCGGCGTCGCCGGCCAGCGTCATGCCATCGTTCGCGACATTGCCATCGACGATCCGCTTGCCGTCGATCCGCACCGATACCGGTCCGGCGACGCCGCCATTGGTCGATAGCTCGAAGAAAAAGCCGCCGCCGGGGCCTGCCGCGCGCGCAACCGAGAAGGAAGCGCCCGAATCGCTGCCGTCAGACTCCTCGTCCTCCGGGATCAGCGATGTCATCTCGCACACCCGGACATTGTCGCAGGCGACGGCCCAGTCACCGAAGCTGTTGATGGGCCCGGCGCGCGGTGTCGCGGCATCGGCCGCGGCGAAGAGGAGGAACAATCCGATCATCCCATCATCCTAGCGGCACGGCGCGCGAGTCGATAGGAGCGGTGCAAATTCGGTATTCGGAGAGCAGGCAATGCAGACGGTGGGCGTGATCGGAGCGGGGCAGATGGGCGCGGGCATCGCGCAGGTCTCGGCGCAGGCAGGCTTCCATGTCCTGCTCACCGACGTCTCGAAGGAGCGCGCCGAGGCCGGCAAGGCGGGCATCGCCAAGGCGCTCGATCGGCTGGTGACCAAGGAGAAGATCGATGCCGCCGCGCGGGACCAGGCGCTGGCCCGGATCGAGCCGATCGACGGCGTGCACGGCATGTCCTCCTGCGGGCTGGTGATCGAGGCCGCGACCGAGCGCGAGGAGATCAAGCGCTCGATCTTCGCCGAGGTCGGCAAGGTGCTCGGCCATCAGGCGGTGCTTGCCTCGAACACCTCGTCGATCCCGATCACGCGCCTCGCCCAGGCCTCGCCCGACCCGAAGCGCTTCGTCGGCGTGCATTTCTTCAATCCCGTGCCGGTGATGGGCCTCATCGAGCTGATCCGCGGCCTCGCCACCTCGGACGAGACGGTCAATCTCGTCGAGGAATACGCCAGGGCGCTCGGCAAGAAGGTCGTCCGCGCCAATGATGCGCCGGGCTTCATCGTCAACCGCGTGCTGATGCCGATGCTCAACGAGGCCTGCTTCGCGCTGGGCGAGGGCGTCGCGACCATTCCCGATATCGATCTCGCCTGCCAGCTCGGCCTCAACCACCCGATGGGCCCGCTGACGCTCGCTGATTTCATCGGCCTCGATACCTGCCTGGAGATCACCCGGGTGCTGTTCGAAGGCACCGGCGACCCGAAGTTCCGCCCCGCGCCGCTGCTGGTGAAATATGTCGARGCCGGCTGGYTYGGCCGCAAGACSGGMCGSGGCTTCTACGATTACTCGGGCGAGGAGCCCGTGCCGACGCGGTGACTTCTCAAGCCCCTCCCTTCAGCGGAGGGGCTTTAAGAGGCCAGCGCCTCCAGCCACCGCTGGTGCCAGCGCTCCATCCGCGTCGGGAACAGCAGCCGCCCGACCCGCGAGACCAGCCCGTATTGAGTCTCCTCGGTCAGGATCGAGCACCCCGTCCCGGACGGCGTGATCAGCCAGGCGTGATAGGCCGTCACGCCGATCCCCTCCGCCACCCAGGCGATCCGCGTCTCCGGCTCGAATTCCTTCACTTCGCTGCGCAGCGCCACGCCGAAGGTCTTCCAACTGAACCGAGCGCCCGCGAACAGGTCCGCGCCGCCGCCCTCGATCGCCACGTCGCTCGCATTGGCATAGATGGCCGGCCAGCCGGCCGCATGAATCAGCCGGCGCCAGACGATCTCCGGCGCGGTCACCGTCTCGATGCGGTTGACGACATGGATCGGCGCGTCGGCCGGCGCCAAGCCTTTCGGCCAGTGGATGCCCTCAGCCACCCACCCTCAGCCGTTTTGCGCGATCGGGGCGAACCGCGCGACCTGGCGACCGACCAGGCAGAGCTGCTCGAACACCGCGGGGTCGCTGCTCCCGCCGTCATCGTCGAACTTGGTCAGTTGGGTGTTGATCGCCGCGGCGAACGGCGTCGGCCAGCCGCGCAGCGCATGGACGATCGAGCGCAGCGCCGCGATCGTGCTGCCCGTCGCCTGCCAGCCATAAGCGGTCGCGATCAGCCCGACCGGCATGTCCGCCAGATAGGGCCGTTCGTCCTTGGCCGTCTCTTCGAGCAGGTCGAGCGCGTTCTTGACCACGCCCGAGATGCTGCCGTGATAGCCCGGGCTGGCGATGATCAGCGCCGAGGCCTGGCGCACGGTATCGACGAACTCGCGCTCCTGCTCGGTCCGTTCGGTCGCGCGCGGATCGTAGAGCGGCAACCGCGCCATGTCGGCGCCACCGAACATGCGGGTACGAAACCCCTCCTTGCACGCCGCGTCGAGCGCGATGCGCAGCGCCCGCTCGGTCGAGGAGGTGCCGCCGATCGTGCCGCCGATCCCCACGACGAGCGGCGATGCGGCGGTGGCGATATCGGTCATTCGGCATCCTTGTCGGTGCGGCGCTGCACCGCATCCAGATAGCCGCTGCACGGTACGGCCTCAATGCCCCTATGGTCGACGCTCGCATGACCGGGCCGCGCCTGCTAGGATGCGCATCATGTCGAACGCTTGCGGCAACTGTCATATTACGCTAACACACCTCCGGGCGGCGTAACCGGGAACGGACTGACAGGAGCCATGCGTCCTTATCCTTTCGAACCCGCGTCGTCGCAGGGCAATTCCTCGCTGGACCTGACCGAGGACCTGCCCCCGCCTGCCTATTCCGGCCGGTTCGACTATCCCGAGCAGGCCGAGCCTCGCCCGACCGACCTGCCAGGGGCGCCGCGACGCAATTACTGGCGCTGGTTCACCCGCGGCATCGGCGCGCTCATCATCCTGTTCGTGCTGGCGGTCGGCTGGCTCGCGGTCACCGCGCCGCTGTCGCAGTCGCTGAAGCCCCTGACCCCGCCGAGCATCACCCTGCTCGCCGATGACGGATCGCCGATCGCGCGGCGCGGCGCGATCATCGGCGCCCCGGTCGACGCGGCGAAACTGCCCAGGAACGTCACCAACGCCTTTCTCGCGATCGAGGACCGGCGCTTCCGCTCGCATTGGGGCATCGACCCCAAGGGCATCATCCGCGCCTTCGTCCACAATATGAGCCGGGGCCGGGTGCGCGAGGGCGGCAGCACCATCACGCAGCAGCTCGCCAAGAACGCCTTTCTCGATTCGGACCGGACGGCCGCGCGCAAGGTGCGAGAGGTAATGATCGCCTTCTGGCTCGAAGCATGGCTGTCGAAGGACGAGATCCTCTCGCGCTATCTGTCGAACGTCTATTTCGGCGACAACGTCTATGGCCTGAGCGCCGCGGCGAAGCATTATTTCAACCGCGATCCGCGCGCGCTGTCGATCGGTCAGGCGGCGATGCTTGCCGGGCTGGTCAAGGCGCCGTCGAAGCTTGCCCCGACCGTCAACCTCAAGGGCGCGCGCGACCGGCAAAAGCTCGTGGTCGGCGCCATGGCCGCGGCCGGCTTCATCGACAAGGCGACCGCCGCGGATGTCCGCCCGGCGCGCCTCGCCGTCGACCGGATCAAGCCGCTGCCCGATGGCACCTATTTTGCCGACTGGGTCCTGCCCGAGGCACGCGACCGCGCCGGCGAGATTGTCACCGAGACGACGGTGAAGACCACGCTCGACCGCCGCCTGCAGAATGCGGCCGAGCGCGCGGTCAGGCGTGCCGGCCTGCGCCAGGCCCAGATCGCCCTGGTGGCGATGCGCCCCGACGGCCGGGTGGTCGCGATGGTCGGCGGCAAATCCTATGCCGACAGCCCGTTCAACCGCGCCACCCAGGCGCGGCGCCAGCCCGGATCCGCCTTCAAGCTGTTCGTCTATCTGGCGGCGCTGCGCAGCGGCATGACCCCGGATTCGATGATCGACGATTCGCCGATCACCATCGCCGACTGGTCCCCCAAGAACAGCGACGGCCGCTATCTCGGCCCGATCACGCTGCGCCAGGCCTTTGCCAGGTCGAGCAACGTCGCGGCGGCCCGCCTGATCCAGAAGGTCGGCGTGGCGAACGTCATCAAGGCCGCGCGCGACCTCGGCATCACCACCCCTATTCCCAGCGAGGCGACGATCGCGCTCGGCACCTCGAGCATGTCGCTGCTCGAACTGACCTCCGCCTATGCGGCGTTCGCGGCCGAATCCTATCCGATCGCTGCCCGCGGCCTGGAGGAAGTGCGCGACCAGAGCTGGTATGCGGCGCTGACCACGAGGTCGCGTCCGCTGACCGGCCGCATCCGCGACGACATGCTCGACCTGCTCTCGGCCTCGGCCGAATCGGGCACCGGGCGCCAGGCGGCGCTGTCGGTCGATACCTTCGGCAAGACCGGCACCACCCAGGACAATCGCGACGCGCTGTTCCTGGGCTTTGCCGGAGGGCTCATCACGGGCGTGTGGGTCGGCAATGACGACAACACGCCCAATCCCGGCCTGTCGGGCGGCGGCATCCCCGCACGGGTATGGCGCGACTTCATGCAGCAGGCGCTCGGCGTCGGCCCGGCCCAGGCCGCCGAACCGGCCGCCGACGAGGTCGATCCGGACGCGGAGAATGTCATCGATCCCGACGCGATCCTGTCTCCCGTAGAGGGGCAGCTGCAGGGGCTTGGGCTCGACCTGCATATCGGCCGCGACGGCAATATCGAGATCAATCGCTCGAACCGCGACAATGGCGATCCCCGCCCGCGCCGCGACGACCGCGCCCCGCCCCGCGATCCCGAGGACGAGGAGCCGCAATGAGCCTTGATCCGTCGGATGAACGATGGTCGTCACTAAAGGGCGGCTATCGTGTCCCGTATGACCCGCGCCCTGCCCTGCGGCGCATTGAAACGGGCGAGCCACCGGGTCCGGCCTGGGACGAATTGTGGGAAGAGCTATTCCATCAGGAAGATGTCG
Organism: Sphingomonas sp. P2_B6; assembly: GCF_056404755.1. Lineage (NCBI taxonomy): Bacteria > Pseudomonadati > Pseudomonadota > Alphaproteobacteria > Sphingomonadales > Sphingomonadaceae > Sphingomonas > Sphingomonas sp. P2_B6. The sequence continues at coordinate 30,378 of NZ_JBFUDK010000008.1, read as the reverse complement.
GCGAGGCATCCTATGCCGCGGTGCCCGAGATCGCCCGGTTGATCATGGACGGCCGGACCGCGGACTGGAACGGCTTTGCCCTGGTCGCGACGATCGAGGAACGGCGCGGCGTGGACGGCAACCCACCGCTTCCGGCATGGCTGATCGAAGACTATGAGGCGGCCTGGCAGTCGATCTTCGCGGCCGCCGTCAGCATGCTCGCGACGGCAACGGACGAGACCCTGCTGAATGCACTGCTTGGGGTGATCGCGATCCGCAAGAAACTACCGACACTGGGCCGTCTTGCACTTCGCCTCAGCGAAAATGAACGGCGCGCCCTGCTCGACGAAGTCGGCTGGGTCTAAGGTGAGTTGACGCGTCGCCCGACGCGCAGCAAGGCACCGGGCATGCGCTTCTTTTCCGACAACGCCGCTCCCGTCCATCCGGCCGTCATCGCCGCGCTGGCCGAGGCCAATGTGCTCGACACCGCCTATGACGGCGATGCCTGGAGCAAGCAGCTCGACGGGCTGTTCTCCGACCTGTTCGAGGCTGATGTCCGTGCGCTCTGGGTGCCGTCGGGCACCTCGGCCAATTGCCTCGCGCTCGCCGCGTTGTGCCCGCCGCACGGCGCGATCGTCTGCCACCGTGACGCACATATCCAGAATGACGAATGCGGCGCGCCGGAATTCTATACCCACGGCGCCAAGCTGCTGCTCGCCGAGGGGCCCGGCGCGAAGCTCGATCCCGTCGCGATCCGGGCCGTGCTCGATGCCACCCGCGACGACGTGCACCAGGTCCAGCCGCACGCCATCTCGATCACCAACGCGACTGAATATGGCCTGGTCTATTCGCCCGACGACGTCGCCGCGATCGGCGATCTGGCGAAAGCCCGTGGTCTCGGCCTGCACATGGACGGCGCGCGTTTCGCCAATGCCGTCGCCCATCTCGGCTGCTCGCCCGCCGACCTGACCTGGCGGGCAGGTGTCGATGCGCTGAGCTTCGGCTTCGTCAAGAATGGCGGGATGAGCGCCGAGGCGCTGATCTTCTTCAAACCCGATCTCGCCGCCGCGACGCTGTATCGCCGCAAGCGCGCCGGGCTGCTGCTGTCCAAGGGCCGCTATCTCGCGGCGCAGATTCTCGCGCTGCTCGCCGACGATCTGTGGCTCGACAATGCCCGCACCTCCAATGCCGGCGCGGCGCTGCTGGCGCGCGCCGCCGGCGACCGGCTGGTCAATCCGGTCGAGGCGAACGAGGTCTTCCTGCGCGTCTCGCCCGAGGAAGCGGCGAGTCTCCGCGCGCTGGGCTTCGATTTCTACGACTGGGGTCCCGGCGAGGCGCGGCTGGTCATTTCATGGAACCAGCGCGAAGAGGATATCCGGCCGCTCGCCGACGCGATCGCGGCGCTTTGATAGACGCAGCTTATCATCCGACAAGGAAATCGCCGGTGCCGCCCCTATCGCGCCGGCGCTAGGGCAGGCGTATGTCCGATCAGCCCGCCCCGCAATCGACGCGCCTCGCGGTGCTGATCCCGTTCGGCATCGTCACCCTGATCTGGGGTTCGACCTGGATCGTGATCAACGACCAGCTCGGCGTGGTGCCGCTCAACTGGTCGGTCGCCTATCGCTTCACCGTGGGCGGGTTGACCATGCTGGCCTATGCGGCATGGAAGCGCGAGACGGTGCGCCTCGACGGACGCGGCTGGCTGTTCGTCACGGCACTGGCCTTCACCCAGTTCTGTCTCAACTTCAACTTCGTCTATCGTGCTGAGACCTATATCACTTCCGGCCTCGTCGCCGTGGTGTTCGCCCTGCTGCTCGTCCCCAACGCCGTGCTCGGCCGCGTCTTCCTGGGCCAGCGGCTGGGTCGGCAGCTCATCATCGGATCGATCATCGCAATGGCGGGAGTCGCGCTGTTGTTCGTGCATGAGGCCCGATTCGATCCGCATGGACCGCGCGCGGCGCTGACCGGCATCGGCGTCGCCCTGCTGGCGGTGCTCTCGGCCTCGACGGCCAATGTCCTGCAGGGCACCGAGACCGCCCGGCGCTATCCCATGGCGCCGACGCTCGGCATCGCCATGCTGCTCGGCGCAGCGATGGAGGCCGTCATCGCCTGGGCAGTCGCGGGCCCGCCGGTGATCGAGCCGCGCCTCTTCTATCTGCTGGGGCTGCTCTATCTCGGCATCGTCGCCTCGGCTCTGGCCTTCACGCTCTATTACGGGGTGCTGCGCGTGATCGGCCCGGCCAAGGCCGCCTATTCGAGCGTGATCATCCCGGTGATCGCCATGTTCTTTTCGACCCTGTTCGAGGGCTATCGCTGGTCACTGCTCGCCGGAGGCGGCGCGGCGCTGACCGGTGCCGGGCTGGTTATCGCATTGAGGGCGCGCAGGCCTGCCCGGTAATCCGGGTAAAGCGGGCGCCAGCCGAGTACCCGCTTTGCCTTGCCGTTCGCGACCCGGCGGTTCTCGTCGTAAAAGGCGCGCGCCGGGGGCGACAGGGTCTCGATCGCCACAAAGGGTGGCGGATCGCGCCCCAGCAACCGCGCCGCGCACGCCATCACCGCATTCTGGCTCGCCGGCAGATCGTCCGCGAGATTATACGCCCCGGCCGGCGCGTCGAACCCGGCGATCACGCCCGAGACGAGATCGTCGACATGAATCCGGCTGAACACCTGTCCCGGCAGGTCGATGCGGTGCGCCCGCCCTTCGGCGATCCGGTCGAGCGGCGAGCGGCCGGGGCCATAGATGCCGGGCAGGCGAAACACACGAGCCCCCATCACCAGCCAGGACGCATCCGCCGTCGCCCGGGCGCCGCGCCGCCCGCCGCCGATCGGCGAACCCTCGTCCACCCAGGCGCCGCCGGCATCGCCATAGACGCCGGTCGAGGAGAGATAGCCGAGCCATGCGTCGGCCCCGGCCAGCGCCGGGCCATAGGCAGCCAGCACTGGATCTGCCTCACCCTCGGGCGGCACCGAGGACAGGATATAATCCGTCCCGGCGATCGCCGCCGTCACCGCCGCCCGGTCGCTGAACGCGATCGTTCCGGGCCGGCCATCGCGGCTGGTGCCGGTCACGTGCCAGCCCCTGGCGCCCAGCCGGGCGGCCAGCGCCCGGGCCGAATAGCCGAGGCCGAAGACGAGCAGCGCGGTTATTTCGCGCCGTACCCGTCATAGAGCAGGCCGAAGAAATCGCCCCTGTTCCAGCGCGGCCGCTGGTCGCCATCGGCGATCTCGCGCGCGATCGCATAGTTCGCGTCGACGAAGCGGATGCCCTGGCTCCAGTCGATCGGCTGCGACACCTCGTCGGAGGGCTGGTGATAGCGCTTGGCGAAGAACTCGGCCGTCGCGGCCTTGCCCGGCCCGGCCTGGCCCGGCCACAGGAACACCGAGGGCACGCCCTGCTGGACGAAGCGATAATGGTCCGACCGGACGAAGATGCCCTGCGCCGGATCGGGGTCCGGCGACATGGTCACGCCCACCGAAGCGACTGCCTTGCTCACGATCGGCCCGAGCGTCGACCGATCGGCACCGAACACCGTCATGTCCTCGAACCGATAGGTCAGGATCGGCATGTCGAGATTCACATCGGCGACGATGCGGTTCATCGGCACCGTCGGGTGCTTCGAGAAATAGTCGGAACCGACCAGCCCCTTTTCCTCGCCAGTGACGGCCAGGAACATCACGCTACGCCGCGGCGGCTTACCGCTCGCCTTGAAGCGCCTGGCTTCCTCGATCAGCGAGGCGATGCCGACGGCATTGTCCTCCGCCCCGTTGAAGATATTGTCGCCCTTCATGTCCGGGCGCACGCCGAGATGGTCGAGATGGGCGGAGAGCACGACCACTTCGGACCCGAGTTTCGGGTCGCTGCCGGGGATCATGCCGGCGATATTGCTGCTCATGCCCTGCTGGAACGCCGTCTTCACCGCGATCGCCAGGCTGCCGGGCAGCTGCTCCGCCTTGAACTTCGTCTCGGCATTGGTGGCGCGCTTCACGATGGCGTCCCAGGGCGTCTTCGCGCCCGCGAACAGCTTGGCCGCACCCATGTCGCTGATCGTCGCCAGCTGCGGCGCGCCCGGCGCATCGCCGGTGCCATCGGGCTTGCCCCAGGTCACGCGCGGGCGGTCAAGATTCTGCGCCGCCGCGCCGAGCGGGCGCGGCTGGATCAGGATCGTGCCGATCGCCCCGCGCGACTGGGCGTATATCGCCTTGGTCGTGCCGCCGGAGAAATGCGCGCGCTCCTCGCTCTGGAAGCTCGAGGGCGCGCCGCCGAGATAGGCGACGATCTTGCCCTTCACATCGACACCGGCATAGTCGTTGCGCTTATATTGCGGCGCGACGATGCCGAAGCCGACAAACACCACCGGCGCGTCGATCACGGTCGACGCGGCGCCGGCATAGGCGCTGGGCACATAATCGTCGCCGAACACCAGCCGTAGCGGCTCGGCATCCTTGCGGGTCAGCACGAGATCGCCCTTGTCGGCGGCGCGATAGGTGACGAGCGGCACCTTTTGCAGATAACCCCCATTGTCGCCCGCCGGGCGCAGGCCCGCCGCGTAGAATTGCGCCGCGACATATTCGGCCGCGATGTCGAATTCCGGGCTGCCCGCCTCGCGCCCGCGCATCGCGTCGGAGGCGAGGAACATGACATGCGCCTTCATCGCCGCCTGGTCGTCGGGGAGCACCGCGTTGACGATATCGTTGATGGCCTTCGCATCCTTCACCGGGGCGGTGGGAGGCGTCGGTGCCGGGGTCGTCTGGGCCGGCGCAGCGCCCGCAAAACTCATCAGCGCGATCGCGCCAACCGAACGAAACATGCCTTTTCCTTGTACCGTCAGGATCATGAACGACGGCCTAGCACCGCCATGCGCCTGCGCAAGTGCGGCAGGCCGGGCGGCGATTTCGGTGGCACGAGCGAAAGCGCGCCCCTACATCCAGCGACATGCTCGACGTCCAGACCGCCACCGCCCTGCCCCATGTCACGCGCCGCGAGGATTATGAGGCGCCCGACTGGCTGGTGCCGGAAATTTCGCTCGATTTCGACCTCGCGCCGGAGAAGACGCGCGTACAGGCCGTGCTGCACATCATCCGCAACGGCGCGCATGACGCGCCGCTCCGCCTCGATGGCGGCGGCCAGACCCCCTTGTCGGTCAAGGTCGACGGCAAGACGATCAATGACTGGGCGCTCGACGACGACACGCTCGTCATCCCGCTCTCCGGCTCGGCGCATACGATCGAGACCGAGGTCGAGATCGCACCCGATCGCAACACCCAGCTGATGGGGCTCTATGCCTCGGGCGGCAATCTCTGCACCCAGTGCGAGGCGGAAGGGTTCCGCCGCATCACGTTCTTTCCCGACCGGCCTGATGTGCTCAGCCGCTACAAGGTGCGCATGACGGCGGAGAAGGCACGCTTCCCGGTGCTGCTCGCCAATGGCGATCCGGTCGAGGAGGGGGATCTCGGCGACGGACGCCATTGGGCCGAATGGCACGATCCCTTCCCCAAGCCCTGCTATCTCTTCGCGATGGTCGCGGGCGACCTCGTCGCCAATCGCGGCAGCTTCGTCACAGGGTCGGGCCGCGAGGTCGCGCTCGGCATCTGGGTGCGCGCCGCCGACGTCGCCAAGACCGGCCATGCGCTGGAAGCGCTCAAGACCGCTATGGCCTGGGACGAGCGGGTCTATGGCCGCGAATATGATCTGGACGTGTTCAACATCGTCGCGGTCGACGACTTCAACTTCGGCGCGATGGAGAACAAGGGTCTCAACATCTTCAATTCGCGCTACATCCTGGCCGATCCCGATACCGCGACCGATTATGATTTCGACGCGATCGCCGCGGTCGTCGCGCATGAATATTTCCACAACTGGTCGGGCAACCGCGTCACCTGCCGCGACTGGTTCCAGCTCTCGCTGAAGGAAGGCTTCACCGTCTTTCGCGACCAGAGCTTCTCCGCCGACCAGGGTTCCGCCGCGGTCAAGCGCATCGAAGACGTACGCGGCCTGCGCGCCGCGCAATTTCCCGAGGATGCCGGCCCGCTCGCGCACCCGATCCGGCCGGACGAATATCTCGAAATCTCGAACTTCTACACCGCGACGATCTATAACAAGGGCGCCGAAGTCATCCGCATGATGGCGACCCTGCTCGGGCCCCAGCGTTTCCGGACCGCCACCGACCTTTATTTCGATCGCTTCGACGGCACCGCCGCGACCTGCGAGGATTTCGTCGCGTGCATGGAGGAAGGCGGCGAGATCGACCTGACTCAGTTCCGCCGCTGGTACAGCCAGGCCGGCACGCCGCGCGTGACGGCGTCGCTGGCGCATGACGCCGGTAGCGGCCGCGCCACCCTGACCCTGTCGCAGCGCGTCCTCCCGACCCCGGGCCAGCCCGACAAGCTGCCGATGGTCCTCCCGCTCAAGCTCAAGCTGTTCGGTGCCGACAGTGCGCGCCCGATCGGTCCGGAGCAGCTCATCCAGCTGACCGATGCCGAGGAGCGCATCACCTTCGAGACCGTCGCGGAACGCCCGGTCCTGTCGATCAACCGCGGCTTTACCGCGCCGGTCGTCATCGAGACCGATCGCTCCGCCGCCGATCTCGCCTTTCTCTCGGCACATGACGACGATCCTTTCGCGCGCTACGAGGCGATGCAGCAGCTGATGCTCGACACCCTGGTCAGCTCGGTCAGCCAGGGTCGCGCCGATCATGCGCCGGTCATCGCCGCCATCGCCAATACGCTCGATGACCCCCATCTCGACCGCGCCTTTGTGGCCGAGGCAGTGCTGCTGCCGTCGGAAAGCTTCATCGGCGACCAGATGAAGCTGGTCGATCCCGAGGCGATCTATGCCGCGCGCGAAGCGCTGCGCCGCGACATCGGCCGTACGCTCGAGGCGAAATGGCGCGCCGAATATGAGCGCGCCCGGGCAACGAAGTTCGAATATTCGCCGCTCGCCAAGGGCCTGCGCCGGCTGCGCACCGTCGCACTCGGCTATATCGCGGCGGGTGGCGGCGACGAGGCCGCCGCGCTCGCCTTTGCCCAGTTCGAGGCAGCCGACAACATGACCGATCGCCAGGGCGCGCTGACCACGCTCGTCAACGGCAATTCGGACCGGCGGATCGCCGCGCTCGACATCTTCTACAATCGCTATTCGGACAATGGTCTGGTTCTCGACAAATGGTTCTCGACTCAGGCGCTGTCGTCACGCGACGACACGCTGGCGAGCGTCAGGGAACTGGCGCGGCACCGCGACTTCACCCTCGCCAACCCGAACCGCGCCCGTTCCCTGGTCGGGGCGTTCAGTGTCAACCAGCGGGCGTTCAACGCCGTTTCGGGCGAGGGTTATCGTTTCGTCGCCGACCAGCTCATCGCGCTCGACAAGCTCAACCCGCAGACCGCGGCGAAGCTGATCCCGCCGCTCGGCCGCTGGCGCCGTTTCGACGAGGCACGCGGCACCTTGATGCGCGCGGAACTCGAGCGGATCGTGGCGACGCCGGGGCTGTCGAAGGACATGTTCGAACAGGCCTCGCGCAGCCTCGACGGCTAACTGGTCACGAGATCGCGCATCGCCAGCGCATTGCCGAGCGCAGCGCCTGACGCGGTATTGTCGTAGATCGTCCAGCTCTCGACGTCCGCGGCGCGGGCCGCGACAGCCTGCCGCTCGACCGCCGCCAGGTCATAGGCCGACCAATAGACGCGCGGCGCGCCGTGCAGCCGCGTGTAGCGGAGACCAGTCCATCCGCCCGGTTCGCCCGCCCCGGCTACCGGCGCGGGATCGGCGGCGACTCGGGCCACGCGGTGCTCGACGAGCAGCGCATCGGCCTCGGGCGTGAACCAGTCGGCGTGGCGCGGCTCGCACGCCATCGTTCCGCCCAGCAGGTCATGGGCCAGGCTGAAGAACCGATCCGCGACCATGGCGTCGAAGGCGAGCGTGGGCGGCAATTGGACAAGGAGCGGCCCACGCTTCTCCCCGAGCCCAGCAACCTCTCCGGCGAAACGTGCAAGCAGGTCGTCGCAATCGATCAGCCGCCGCTCGTGCGTGATCGCCTTGGGCAGCTTCACGGCGAACCGAAAGCCCGCCGGCACGCTCGCCGCCCAGCGCGCATAGGTCTCCGGCTTGTGCTGCCGGTAGAAGCTCGAATTGATCTCGACGGCGTCGAAGATCGCGGCATAGCGTTCGAGATGACTGCCCGTGTCCGGGAAGCGCCCGGCAGGCGGCTTGTACAGCGACCAGCCCGCCGTGCCGATGCGAATCCGCTGCCTGGAAGAGCCTGCCGCCATTGAGGAAGAGAACGCTCGGGCTGAGCAGAACGACCCCGCTCCCGGCCGGATCAGACCTAGAAGTCGAAATCCACGTCGTCATATTCCTTGGGCGGGTTGATCCCCGTCATCCGCTCGGACAGCAATGGACGAAAGCTCGGCCGGCTCTTGAAGCCGCGATACCAGCGCGCGGTCTGCTCATGCCCCTTCCAGTCGATCCCGCCGAGATAATCGGCGACCGAGATCTGCGCGGCGGCGGCGAGATCGGCGAGGCTCATCGTCGCGCCGGCCACCCAATTGTGATGGTCGAGCAAATAATCGGTATAGTCGAGATGCCGCTCGGCCGCCTTCATCGCTTCGCGCAGCACGCGCGCGTCGGGGGCGTCCCTGGTCACGATCCGCTTCATCATCCGCTCGCCGAGCAGCGGAGCGGTCACGTCCTGGAAGAATTGCGTATCGAACCATGCGGCCAGCCGGCGGATCTCGGCCCGGTTGACCGCGGTGCCGTTGATCATCGCCGCCTTGTCGACCGTCTCCTCGAGATATTCGCAGATCGCCATCGAATCCATGAGCAGGATATTGCGCTTGGGATCGACCATGACCGGCACTTGGCCGGCCGGATTCATGTCGAGGAATTCGTCGCGCCGGTCCCACGGGTTCTCCAGGACGAGATCGTACCCGACGCCTTTTTCACCGAGCAGGAGCCGGACCTTGCGCGAGAAGGGGCACAGGGGGAATTGATAAAGCTGCCACATATGGCTCTGTTAGGCCGACAGGCCGGGCGGGGGAAGGCATGATGACGGACGATTTGGTCGAGGCGGTGGCGATCGTCTAAACCCATCCCGAAACCGCAATCCTTCCGTCGATACTGGCTATCGACGAAAACCGAGCCCGGCCACGTGAGCACAAGTTGGGCGTCCCGGCGCCTATTCCGCCGCCACCATCTCCGACCGGTCGTCGAGCGGGTGTGCCAGGCGGGTCAGCATTTCCTTCGGCACGACCTGCCAGAAGCGATCGATCGCCCGGCCCCAATCGTCGAGCAGCGCCGCCGACCATTTGCTGTCGGTCGCCGCATGGTGCGCGCGCACCAGGTTGAGCAGCACTGCCTCCCAATGCATCGACGACAGGCGCTGCCACACGATGTTCTCCGGGTTGGCGCGACGTTCGAAGCTGCCGTCCGCGTCATAGACGAACGCCATGCCCCCGGTCATGCCGGCGCCGAAGTTCGCGCCGACCGGCCCCAGCACCACTGCGGTGCCGCCCGTCATATATTCGCACCCGTTCGCGCCGCAGCCCTCGACCACGACGGTCGCGCCCGAATTGCGCACCGCGAAACGCTCGCCTGCCTGGCCCGCCGCGAACAGGCTGCCCGACGTCGCGCCGTACAGCACGGTGTTGCCGATGATCGTATTGTCCTGGCTGGCCAGCGGTGAACTCACCACCGGGCGCACCGCGATGATGCCGCCCGACAGGCCCTTGCCGACATAGTCGTTCGCGTCGCCGAACACTTCGAGCGTGATGCCCTTGCACAGGAACGCGCCCAATGACTGGCCGGCGGCGCCGCGCAGCCGGACATGGACATGCCCGTCGGCCAGCTTCGACATGCCGAAGGTGCGCGTGATCTCGCTCGACAGCCGCGTGCCGACCGCGCGGTGCGTGTTGCGCACCGAATAGGTCAGCTGCATCTTCTCGCCGCGCGAGAACACCGCCGCCGCATCCTTGATCATCTGCGCATCGAGGCTGTCGGGCACTTCGTTGCGCCACGCCGACAGGCTGAAGCGCCGCTGGTCGTCATCCGCATCGACCTTGGCGAGGATCGGGTTGAGATCGAGATCGTCGAGATGCTCGGCGCCGCGACTGACCTGCCGCAGCAGCTCGGTGCGGCCGATCACCTCATCCAGGCTCTTGAAGCCCAGCCGGGCCAGAATGTCGCGCACTTCCTCGGCGATGAAGGTCATCAGGTTGATGACCTTTTCCGGCGTACCGGTGAACTTGGCACGCAGCCGCTCGTCCTGGACGCACACGCCGACCGGGCAGGTATTGGAATGGCATTGCCGCACCATGATGCAGCCCATCGCGACCAGGCTGAGCGTGCCGATGCCGAATTCCTCGGCGCCCAGAATCGCGGCGATCACGATGTCGCGTCCGGTCTTCAGCCCGCCATCGGTCCGCAGCTTGATCCGCCCGCGCAGCCCGTTGAGCGTCAGAGTCTGGTTGACCTCGCTCAGGCCCATTTCCCACGGCGTGCCGGCATATTTGATGCTGGTCTGGGGGGAAGCGCCGGTGCCGCCGACATGGCCGGACACCAGGATCACGTCCGCATGCGCCTTGGCGACGCCCGCCGCGACGGTGCCGATACCGGCCGACGAGACCAGCTTCACGCAGACGCGCGCGACCGGATTGATCTGCTTCAGGTCGTAGATGAGCTGCGCCAGATCCTCGATCGAATAGATGTCGTGATGCGGCGGCGGGGAGATGAGCATAACCCCCGGCGTCGCATGGCGGAGCTTGGCGATGAACTCGGTCACCTTGAAGCCGGGCAACTGCCCGCCCTCGCCGGGCTTGGCACCCTGCGCGACCTTGATCTCGATCTCGTCGCAGGCGTTGAGATATTCAGCCGTCACGCCGAACCGGCCCGACGCGATCTGTTTCACACCCGAATTGGCATTGTCGCCGTTCGGATAAGGCGCGTAGCGCGCCTTGTCCTCGCCGCCCTCGCCCGACACGGCCTTGGCGCCGATGCGGTTCATCGCGATTGCCAGGGTCTCGTGCGCCTCGGGGCTGAGCGCGCCGAGCGACATGCCCGGCGTGACGAAGCGCTTGCGAATCTCGGTGATCGCCTCGACCTGGTCGATGGCCACACCCTCATTGGGGTAGTTGAACTGGAACAGGTCGCGCAGATAGACCGGGGGCAGCGCCTCCACCCCGCGCGAGAATTGCAGATAGGTCGAATAGCTGTCGGTCGCGACCGCGGTCTGCAGCAAATGCATCAGCTGCGCCGAATAGGCATGAGTCTCGCCGGTATGCCGCTGGCGGTAGAAGCCGCCGATCGGCAGATTCACCACCACTTCGTCATAGGCGGCTTCGTGCCTGAGCGCCGCGTTGAGATGCAGCGAGGCATAGCCTTCGCCCGAGATCTTCGCGGGCATGCCCGGGAAGAGATCGTTGACCAGGCTGCGCGACAGCCCGACCGCCTCGAAATTATAGCCGCCGCGATAGCTGGAGATCACCGCGATCCCCATTTTCGACATGATCTTGAGCAGCCCCTCGTCGACCGCATGGCGATGGTTGGCGAGGCACTTTTCGATGCTCAGGTCGCCGAACAGCCCGCGCTGGTGCCGGTCGACGATCGACGCTTCGGACAGATAGGCATGCACCGTCGTCGCGCCGACGCCGATCAGCACTGCATAATAATGCGTGTCGAGGCATTCCGCGGTCTGGATGTTGATGCTGGCATAGGAGCGCAGGCCGCGGCGCACGAGATGCGTGTGCACCGCCGCCGCCGCGAGCACGCCGGCGATGCCGACCCGGTCCGGCCCGATGTTCATGTCGCTCAGGAAGATCTCGCTCTTGCCTTCGCGCACGGCCTGTTCGGCCTCGGCACGAATGCGCGCGATCGCGGCACGCAGCGTCTCGGGCCCCCCGCCGCTTTCGAAGGTGCAGTCGATATCGGCGACCTTCGGCCCGAAAAAGCTCTTCAGCCGCGCCCAGTCGGCCCCGGTCAGCACCGGCGAATCGAGCACCAGCACACCGTCGCGCCGGTCCTCGGTGTCTAGGATGTTGGCGAGATTGCCGAAACGGGTCTTGAGCGACATCACGTGCCGCTCGCGCAGCGAATCGATCGGCGGGTTGGTGACCTGGCTGAAATTCTGCCGGAAGAACTGGCTGATCAGCCGGGGCTTGTCCGAGATGACCGCGAGCGGCGTATCGTCGCCCATCGACCCGATCGCTTCCTTGGCGCCCTCGACCATCGGCGACAGGATCAGCTCCATGTCCTCGAGTGTCTGCCCCGCCGCGACCTGGCGGCGGGTGAGGTCGGCGCGCTCGAACCGCACGGTCGAATCGCTCGGTGCCGGCGGCAGATCGTTCACGCCCAGGAAATTGCCGATCATCGTCGCGTAATCGGCCTCGCCGGCGATCTGGTCCTTGATCTCGCGGTCCTTGAACAGGACGCCCCGGTCCAGGTCGACCGCGATCATCTGGCCCGGCCCGAGCCGGCCCTTCTCGATGATGGTCGATTCGGGCACGACCACCATGCCGCTCTCCGAACCCACGATCAGCAGGCCGTCCGAGGTGCGGGTGTAGCGCAGCGGGCGGAGCGCGTTGCGGTCCATGCCCGCCACTGCCCAGCGGCCATCCGTCATCGCCAGCGCAGCCGGGCCATCCCACGGCTCCATCACGCTCGCGAGATATTTGTACATGTCGAGATGCGCCCTGGGCATCTCGCCCTTCGGGCCCCAGGCTTCGGGCACCAGCATCAGCTTCGCGGTCGGCGCGTCGCGGCCGGAGCGGCAGATCGCCTCGAAGGTGGCGTCGAGCGCGGCGGTGTCGGACGCACCGGCCGGGATCACCGGCTTGATGTCCTCTGAATATTCGCCGAACGCGAGGCTCGCCATCTTGATCTCGTGGCTGAGCATCCAGTTCTTGTTGCCGCGGATCGTGTTGATCTCGCCGTTGTGCGCAAGACAGCGGAACGGCTGCGCCAGCCACCATTGCGGGAAGGTGTTGGTCGAATAGCGCTGGTGGAAGATCGCGACGCGGCTTTCGAAGCGCTGGTCGGTCAGGTCGGGATAGAAGACCGAAAGGCTCTCCGCGAGGAACAGGCCCTTGTAGATGATCGAGCGGCAGCTCAGCGAGCAGATGTAGAAGCCCTGGATCTGCGCGGCGATCACGCGCTTCTCGATCCGGCGGCGGACGAGATAGAGATTCTTCTCGAACTCGGCGGCGCTCTGCTCCTCCGGCAGCGGCCCGGCGATCATGATCTGCTCGATCTCGGGGCGGGTCGCCTGCGCCTTTTGGCCGATCACCGACACGTCGACCGGCACCTGGCGCCAGCCATAGATGGTATAGCCTTCCTCGATGATCGCGCTCTCGACGATCGTCCGGCAATCCTCCTGCGCGCCGAGATCGGTGCGCGGCAGGAAGATCATGCCGACCGCGAGCCGGTTGGACATGGTCTTGTGGCCCGAGGCGCTGATCGCGTCGTCGAAGAACTTGACCGGCAGGTCGACATGCAGCCCGGCGCCGTCGCCGGTCTTGCCGTCGGCATCCACCGCGCCGCGGTGCCACACGGCCTTCAGCGCATCGATCGCCGACTGGACGACGCGGCGTGACGGCGTGCCGTCAGTCGCGGCGACCAGGCCGACGCCGCAGGCATCCGATTCGAATTCGGGGCGGTACATGCCGACCTCGGCGAGGCGGGCGCGTTCGGTATCCATCTTGGTCATGCCGCCTTCTTCCCTGCCTTGGCCTTCGCCTTCAGCCAGCTGTGCATCGTCGTCGCGACATCTCGACCATCGCGGATCGCCCACACCACCAGGCTCGCGCCGCGCACGATGTCGCCCGCCGCGAACACGCCATCGAGCGAGGTCATCAAGGTCTTGTTGTCGACCAGCAACGTGCCCCAGCGCGTCACGCCGAGTTCCGGCGCACCGAACAGCGCCGGCAGTTCCTCGGCGTCGAAACCGAGCGCCTTGATCACCAGGTCGGCCGGCAGCGTGAAGCCGCTCTCGGGCTCCGCCTCGGGCGCGCGGCGGCCGCTCGCGTCGGGGGCGCCGAGCCGCATCTTCGTCGCGTGCACGCCCGTCACCGCCTCGCCGGCGTCGAACGCCTGGGGTGCGGAGAGCCAGACGAATTCGACGCCTTCCTCCTCGGCATTGGCGACCTCGCGCTGCGACCCCGGCATGTTGGCGCGGTCGCGGCGGTACAGGCACTTCACCGACGTCGCGCCCTGGCGGATCGCCGTGCGGACGCAGTCCATCGCCGTGTCGCCGCCGCCGATCACCACGACATTCTTGCCGGCGGCATCGAGCTTGCCATTGTCGAAGTCCGGCACCGCGTCGCCGAAGCCCTTGCGGTTGGATGCGGTGAGATAGTCGAGCGCCTCGACCACGCCCGCGCTGCCGACGCCCGGCGCCTTGATCGCGCGAGGCTTGTATACGCCGGTTGCGATCAGGATCGCGTCGTGACGCTGGCGCAGCTGGTCCAAGGTCGCATCGCGGCCGACCTCGAAGCTTTCGTGAAACACGATGCCGCCGGCTTTCAACCGATCGACCCGGCGCGTGACGACATGCTTCTCCAGCTTGAAGCCGGGAATGCCATAGGTCAGCAGACCGCCCGCCCGATCGTGCCGATCGTAGACATGCACGTCATAACCCATCACCCGGCAATATTCGGCGGCGGAGAGCCCGGCCGGCCCGGCCCCGATTATGCCGACCGACTGGCCGCGCGATGGACCCGGCACCAGAGGCTCGACCCAGCCTTCTTCCCAGGCTGTGTCCGTGATGAACTTTTCGACTGACCCGATCGTCACCGCGCCGTGGCCGGAGAATTCGATCACGCAATTCCCTTCGCACAGCCGGTCCTGCGGACAGATGCGGCCGCAGATTTCGGGCATGGTCGAGGTTGCGTTGCTCAGCTCATAGGCCTCGCGCAGCCGGCCCTCGGCGGTGAGGCGCAGCCAGTCGGGGATATGGTTGTGCAGCGGGCAGTGCACCGAACAATAGGGCACGCCGCATTGCGAGCAGCGCCCGGCCTGTTCCTCGGCGGCGATCGGCGCATAGCGATCGGCGATCTCGCGGAAATCCTCCGCGCGCGGCTTGGCCGGGCGCTTGCCCGGATAGGACTGTGCCCGGTCCACGAACTTCAATGTGTTGCCGTCAGCCATGCTCGCCCGCCTCGTAAAATCGAGGTGGCGCTAGCGTTTCTCCAGGCGAATGTCACGTAGAATCCGCTATATAGGTAAGCTATACTGTCCTATCTTGCCGCATTTATTGCTGCGTTGACCCCATTCTAAACTGTAATTGCAAATATTTGTTCCGTATCGGCCTTATATCAACAACCACGCCAGCGCCGCGGCGCCAACGATGATTCGGTACCAGGCAAAGGGCGCAAAGCCATGCCTGCCGACAAAGGAGACGAACCAGCGGATCACCAGTAGCGCGACGATGAACGACACGACGAAGCCGATCGCGATCGCGGTGAGGTGTGCGTCGCCCAGTTCATGCCGCCCCTTGTAGAGCGCGAGCGTGGTCGCCCCGAGCATGGTCGGAATCGCCAGAAAGAAACTATATTCCGCCGCCGTCTCGCGATCGACGCCGAGCATCAGCGCGCCCATGATCGTGGCCCCCGAACGGCTGACGCCGGGGATCATCGAGACGCACTGGATGACGCCGATGCCAAGCGCGGTCCGCCAGGTCATCGCCTCGACCGAAGCGGCGGTGACGCGCTTCGACAGCCGTTCGATGATCAGGATCAGCACGCCGCCGACGATCAGCGCGACGCACACCACGATCGGCGCGATCACCGGCGCCTCGAGCACTGCTTTGATCGAGCCATAAGCCAGCGCGCCGACCACCGCCGAAGGCAGGAAACCGAGCAGGACGTTGCGGGTGAAATGGATCGCACCCGGATCGCGCTTCAGCAGCCCCTGCAACACGCCCATGAAGCGTCCCCAGAACAGCACCACCACCGCCAGGATCGCGCCGAGCTGGATGACGATGTCGAAGGTCGCATCCGCCTGGGGCAGGCCGAACAGCCGCCCGGCGAGGATGAGATGCCCGGTCGAGGAGACGGGGAGGAATTCGGTCACCCCCTCGACGATACCGAGCAGGATGATGATGATCAGGTCCACGCGCATTCCCCCTTTTGCGGCGGCCTGCCGCGACTGATTACCCGGCCAGAATCAGGTCACGCGGCGGCGCGCGTTCCGAATCGTCCATGACGGCGATATTGCACGAGCCAGGCCGGCGCGACCGCATCCATCGGCGTCGGCGACACACCGAGTGCGGCAAGCCCTTCGGCGTCCGCCGCGACGACATTGTCCTGCTGCAGCATCTGCCATTGGTCGCGCGTGATCGGCGCGCCGGGCAGGAAGCCCCCCATCGCGATCAGGCCGCCGACAACATCCGGCACCTCGACGATCGACGGCTCGCGGCCGACCGCGCGGGCGATCCAGCGAATCAGCGCGCCCATGGTCAGGACGTCCGGCCCGCCCAGCTCGAAGGTCTTGCCCTGGGCGCCCTCGCCGCCGAGCGCGTTGACCACGGCCCGCGCCACATCGGCGACATAGACCGGCTGGAGCTTCACGCCCGCGCGCAGAACCGGCACCACCGGCAAGGCGATCATGCCGGCGAATCGGTTCACGAACTGGTCCTCGCGGCCGAATATCAGCGACGGCCGCAGAATCGTCGCCGCCGGGAAGGCAGCACGCACCGCCGCCTCGCCCTCGCCCTTGGAGCGGCCATAGGCCGACGGGCTCGCGGGATCGGCGCCGATCGCGGAGACGTGCACCAGCGCCGGCACGCCCGCCGCGGCTGCGGCTTCGGCGACGGCCTGTGCGCCGTCGACATGCACCGCCTGGAAATTGCCCTTGAGCACGCCCACCAGGTTCACCACCGCATCGGCACCCTGCACCGCCCGCGCGATGCTGGCGGGCTTGCGCACGTCGACTGCGGCGAACTGGGTCTGACCGAGGCCGCCCAGCGGCTTCAGGAACAGCGCCTCGCGCGGATCGCGCTGCGCGATTCGCAGGCGCGCGCCGGCGGCGAGCAGTTCCTGCGCGACATAGCGGCCGAGAAAACCCCCGCCGCCGATCAGCGTAACCAGCCTGTTCTTCATGCCTCAGTGCCTTGCCATGCGTGAGCCGCCCCCATGCCGTGCGACACCCGTGTTGACAAGCCGCACAAGCGTCCCCTAAGGCCCGCGCCCTACCCCGTGCCCAGATGGCGGAATTGGTAGACGCACCAGCTTCAGGTGCTGGCGGTCGCAAGGCCGTGGAGGTTCGAGTCCTCTTCTGGGCACCATTTTCCCCGTTCAGGGAACGGATGAAGATTTGCGCTCGCTCGTTGACCGGAGTCGGTGTTAAGAACGGCACCCGAGAATAAGTATAAGCGTAAGGGTGGGATGACCAAGGTATTGGTGGCGGAGGATGATCCGCTCACTCTCTCAGGCATCGAGATCCTCCTCGACAAGTCAAATTTCGACGTGGTCGCCGCCGTGAATACCGGTGTGGCGGCGCTCGACGCGCTGGCGCACGCGCGGCCGGACATGCTGATCCTCGACAACAGCATGCCGGAGCGCACCGGGCTCGACGTGCTTCGCATCCTGCGGAACCGCGGCGACAACCGGCCCGTGATCCTGCTGACCAGCGGCATGAACGATCAGGCCGCGAAAGAGGCGATGCAGCTCGGTGTGAACGGCATCGTCATCAAATCGACCGCACCGCGCGACCTGCTGACCTGTCTCGAGACGGTGGTGCAGGGGCGGCGCTGGCTCGACCAGGAGGTGATGCAGCGGGCGATGGATCTGGCGATGTCGCCCGATACGGCGCGCGATCCGCTGGAAGCGCTGAGCGGGCGCGAGCGGGCGGTGACCTCGCTTGCCCAGCGCGGCCTGCGCAACAAGGAGATCGCCGACGAACTCGGGCTGACCGAGGGGACGGTCAAGGTCCATCTCCACAAAGTCTTCGAGAAGCTCGGCGTGCGCAGCCGGACCGAGCTGATCCTGTTGGTGCAGGGGCGCGAGGGATAGGGAGAATCCCGGGCGACTATATCGAAAGAGATAGGCGCTTTCGCCCGTTGGTAAGCGCGCTTCGTACCGCCGGTTGAATGGCCTCACGCGCGGGGCCGGCCCATCTGCCGCCAGACTGGCGGTATCGAACCGCCCCTCGACAGGCGGTTGATGACTCGGTTTTGCATGTTCGGACTGGCGATGCTGGTGGCGCTGTGCGCCATCATCCAGCCGGCGCATGCCCAGGTTACCGCCTATGCCGCCGGGCAGGGCGCGGTAAACAGCGTCGAAGTGGGGGTAGAGGTCCGGGCTTCCGTGCGCGGCCGTTGCGGCTTTGCCGCCGGGGGCGCGCCCACGGGCAGCATCGACCGCGCCGATTTCGACCAGACCGGGTTCAGCAAGGATTTCGCGATTCAGCTCAGTTGCAGCGGTGCCTCGCGGATCGCGGTGTCATCGGCCAATGGCGGGATGACCATGCAGGCGGGCACCGCCACGGCCGGGTATGAAACCAGGGCGCCCTATCAGGTCGCGCTGCGCGTCGTCGCCGACAACGGCACCAGCGCCTCGGCATCGTGCGACGCGGCGAACCTCGCCGCAGGCGGCACGTGCAGCTTCGCCGGGACGGCCAGCGCCGCCGGCCTGCGGCTGGGGGCTGCCTCCACCAAGGCCAATGGATCCTATCTGCGGGTCAGCGCGCCCGCCTATGCAGGCAATGCCCAGCTGATGGCAGGACGCTATTCCGACACGCTGACGATCACGGTCGGCATCGCTCCTTAAGATTCGGGTAAGTATCGCGCGCGATGGTTTGTTTACGGCTTCAGGTGTGTATGATGTCGCAGTATGAAATGGGGCCCTTCTCGTCGAGGTCGCACCCTGCCCTACGCAAGTTGGGCACTCTCCATTGTCGCGCCGTGCTTACCGGCTCTGGCATTGCCCGGCTCGGCCCGGGCGAACGATCGTGTGGATATTTATGGGCATGTCGCGCCGCGATGCTGGGCGACGGCCCCGGCGATAGCGTTGCCCGGCTCGGTCGCGCGCTCACCCGGGCTCGCCGTGACATGCAATCAGACGATGCCCCGGCTGCTGATCCGGATACTCGACGCCGACGGCACCGTCCGGGCGATCGAGACGGACCTCGCAACCGCTGCACAACTATCGGGTCGCACCGCGCTGGAGATTCTCGTATCACCTCCCTTATGAGGGTTCGGACGGCGGGAATTGCGATTACGGGCCTGATGTCCGCGCTGGCATATGCCTCGCCGGCAAGCGCCGACAGCCAGCTTTCGATCGTCTGTGGGGTGACCGGCAGCGCGACCGCGCCCGCCAGCATCACCTATGATCCCTTTTCGCCGACCGGGCTGTCCGAGGTGACGATTCCGCTGATACTCCGCCGCAACCGCGGGCTGCTTACGGGCCGGACCAACGAAGTGAGCCTGATCCTGACCGCCCCGTCCGGGACGCCACCCCTCGACGTGACCTATCGCGGCTATCCGGTGCTCTATTCGGAAGGGTCGACCGCCGGCCGGCCGCGATCGCTCGATTCGAAGGACAATGGCGCCGGCGCGGCCGGCGAGATCCGCTACGACTTCGGGAACCTGTTCGCGTCCGATCTGTCGACGCCGCTCAACCTGCGGGTCTCCGTCCCGCCGGGGACCGATCTGTCGGCCGGCGAGCCGATCATCTTCGACATTCTCTATATCTGCTCGGGCGAAGGGGGGCTGTTGAGCTTGCCGGTACCGGTGCGCGACAGCGCGGCGATCCGAATCAACGTCAACACCGTCAGTGCGCTCCAGGCCTATTATGCCGGATCGGCGCTGGACTTCGGCGAGATCGGGGATGCGACCACCGCCGCGGTCCAGGCGGCACCCGAACGCTTCACCACCTCGGCGGCCAACGCGCTGCGCGTGCGCAGCTCCGGCCCATTCGAGGTGAAGATGCGCTCGCAGAATGATTTCCGGCTGACCTTCCCGGGCGGCAACCTCGCCGATTCGGCCCAGACGATCCGCTACAGCGCCCGCTTCCTCGGCCGCGACGTCGCCTCCAACGCCGCGTTCGGCGCGCGCACCTGCGCCCGGGCCGGGATCGGCGGCGAGGCGGGCACGCTCGCGTTGCGCGCGACATTGCAGGAAGGCGGCGCCGGCAAGACCCCCGCCCCCAATTATGGCGACGTGATCAGCATCACCTTCACGCCGATCGTCACCGCCTCTGCCGCGACCAACTGCGCGGGTCTCTGAACGCCCCTGTTATATCCTTGGGTATAGCCGGTTGCGCTGGAAGTTAGGTCGCTTTTCACCGCCAGCTAAATGGGGTCGCGGGTCGATCCCGGGCAAATGAGCCTTGTCGGGGCGAGGGGCCCCAAGTGATCAAGGAGATTTGACATGAAGAAGCTCGTTCTTTCCGCCCTGACCATCGGTTCGGTTTTCGCTGCGGCACCTGCCTTTGCGGATGCGACCGGTTCGGTCGACGTGACCGGCACCGTTGCGGCACGCTGCTCGGCGGCCACCCCGATCTCCGGCGCCATCACGCTGGGCGAACTCGCCAAGACCGACGGCACCGTCGACCCCGCCTTCGCCGGCAATACGGGCGGCCTGACCCGCAACTTCACCATCAAGTGCAACGGCTCCAACCCGAAGATCTCGGTCGACGCCAAGCCGCTGGTGAACGCTGCCGCGACCAACTCGCCGAACGGCTACACCAACACCGTCCACTACACCGCGACCGTCGTTGCGATGGGCGCCAAGGGCGGCACCACCAGCGTAGCCGACCAGTCGCTCAGCACGGGCGCCACGTCGGGCCAGGTCGGCGACCGCCTCGCTTCGGTGTCGAACAACATCTCGCTGACCGTCGGCAGCGGCGTCACCGCTGACTCGACCGCTGTCCTCGATGCCGGCACCTACGCGGGCAAGGTCGAGATCACGATCGCTCCGACCGCGTGATCGGGTATTTCCGGCAAGCCCTTCCAGGGGCGGGGCTTGCCGGAAACCCCGTCTGTCGAATGGATCTGCAAAACCCCGAGGCCCTGGCGGCCGAACTTCGTGCACGGGCGCTCTGCGCCACCGGTGAGGAACGCGCCGACCTTCTTTTCCTGGCCGCCGAATATGAGCGGCTGGCGACGACGCTCGACGCCGGCGTTCCGCCGGACAAGGTCCGGGTCGTTTTGCCGAAATGACATCCTGCCGGGGGCGGTGAAAACCGCCCCCGCAGACACCTCAAGCAAGACCCGCGCTTTTCCTGCCTTGGCGGCGACGGCGCATGGGTCCATCATCCCGCCGCCGCGTCCGACGACAGGGTGCGAAGCGTGTAGGAGTAGGCTCGTGACGTTGCAGCGTAGATCTTTCATCGGCGGGCTGATCGCCCTGCTGGCGGTGCTGGGCATCTCCACGGCCGTTTATGCGATGACCGTTCAGCCAGTGGTGATCGATCTCACCACCTCGGGCCGGGGCATGAGCCAGGTGGTGACGGTCGAGAACAGCTTCGACAAGCCGCTGCCGGTCGAACTCCGCATCGAGACGCTCGAGCTCAATGCCGATGGCGTGAAGGCGACCGGCCATGACTCAGGAGAGCTTGCCGCCTTCCCGCCCCAGGCGCTGATCCAGCCCGGCCAACGCCAGAATTTCCGCGTGCAATATGTCGGAGATCCCGCGCTCGCGCAGAGCAAGCACTATTTCCTCACCGTCGCTCAGCTCCCCGTCCAGACCAACGAAACGCAGTCGAACATCCAGCTGCTGTACAATTTCCAGGTCCTGGTAAGCGTCTCGCCCGAAGGCGCCAAGCCGGCGCTGACGATCGCCTCGGCCGAGATCGGCA
The DNA here is from genome assembly GCF_056404755.1 of Sphingomonas sp. P2_B6. Taxonomy (NCBI): domain Bacteria; kingdom Pseudomonadati; phylum Pseudomonadota; class Alphaproteobacteria; order Sphingomonadales; family Sphingomonadaceae; genus Sphingomonas; species Sphingomonas sp. P2_B6. Next base: position 8,619 of record NZ_JBFUDK010000008.1, on the reverse strand, counting down.
AGGGTGCCGACGGCAGCCCCGCGCCCGTGATCACGGTCACCAACAGCTCGGCGGCGCATGGCTATCTCTCGCATGGACGAGTCCGCATCGTGCAGTTCGCCCCTGACGGTCGCGAAGTGTTTCGCACCCAGCTCACCGGCCCCGATCTCCAGCAGACGATCGGCTATGGCCTGATCGGTGGCGGGCAGACGCGGCGCATGACCCTCGCCGTCCGGCTGCCGCAGGCGGACGGGCGAGTCGAAGCGCAGTTCACGCCCGATGCCTGAGGCATCGCTTACCGCATGAACCCGATGGTTGCCGCGGGAGCGCTCATGCTCGCCGCGCTCGTGTTCCCGGCTGCGGCGCGTGCCCAGACCGCCGATCCGGCGCAGGCGCGCGTGGTCCTCGATCCCGGGGCGGACGCGAGCGCGATCAACCCGACCGGCCGGGCGATCGTGCTGACCGCGCCGGTGATGGACGGGCAGGCCTATCTCGGCGACACCACCGTCACGCTCGATACGGCCGGCCGCGCCAGCTTCTCCGCCGATCGACTGCTGGCCCTGATCGAACCGCGCATCGCAGCGGCGCTGATCGCGACGCTGCGCGCCCGGCTCGCCGCGCGGCACGCGCTCGACCGCACCGATCTCCAGGGTATCGGTGTGGGCATTCGCTATGATCCGCAGGCCCTGCAGATCACGCTCGAGATCGCCGCGGCGAGCCGCGCCAGCCGGTCGGTCGCCCTGCGCGACAGCGACGCGCGCGGACCGGTAACCTATGTCGCGCCGGCCGGCCTCAGCGCCTATCTCAACATCCGGGGATCGCTTGACTGGGTGGAGCAGGGACCGGATTCGGGCATTGCCGCGCCGGTCACCTTCCTCGACGGGGCGATCCGCGCCGGCGGCGTGGTGCTGGAGAGCGAGGCGAACTGGCGCGCGGGCGGGGCCGGCCCCGACCTGCAGCGGCGCGGCACGCGGCTGGTCTATGACGACCGGCACAATCTGGTGCGCTGGAGCGGCGGCGACCTGCAGACGCTCGCACGCGGCTTTCAATCGGCGCCCGAGATTGCCGGCCTGTCGATCTCCCGGTTCTATTCGCTGCTCGATCCGCAGACGATCATTCGGCCGCGCGGCAATCGCAGCTTCCAGCTCGACCGGCGATCGACCGTCGAGGTGCGCGTCAACAACCAGCTGGTGCGGCGGCTCGAACTCGATCCGGGCAGTTTCGACCTGCGCGACTTCCCCTTCACCCAGGGCGCGAACGATGTCCGGCTCACCATCACGGACGATGCCGGGCGCACGCAGTCGTTCGACTTCGACATCTTCCTCGATCAGGCGCAGCTTGCCACTGGCCTGAGCGAGTTCGGCCTTTATGCCGGGACGCTCGCGCCCACCGGCGCACGAGGCCCGGTCTATAGCGGCGACCTTGCCTTTAGCGGTTTCTACCGCCGCGGCGTGAGCGACCGGCTGACGCTCGGCGCCAACGCTCAGGCCGACAACCGCGGATGGATGGGCGGGGTGGAGACGGTCGTGGCGACTCCGGTCGGGTCGTTCGGCGGCTTCGCCTCGGCCTCCCGGGTCAAGGGCGTGGGGCCGGGCTGGGCGGGGATCATGACCTTCCAGCGGACGATCACCCGCGGCGGCGACCGGGCCGATGCGCTGTCGGTGTCGTTCGAGGCGCGAAGCCGCCATTTCGCACCGATCGGCACCGGCGTGCCATTCAATCCCTACCGCTATATCGCCGGCATGAGCTACAACAGCGCGATCAGCGACGCGGTCTATGCCGGGCTGGACCTGCGCTATTCAAAGGGGCGCGACGGCGAGCCCAATGTCGGCAGCATCCGCGCGACCGGCGGCTGGCGGATCAGCCCCGACCTCAGTTTCACCGGAGACCTGAGCTATGAGCGCGATGGTCGCGGCCATCGCATCGGCGCGTTTCTCTCGCTCACCTACCGGCTCGACCGCGCCTCCAGCCTGCGATCCGACTATGACAGCCGCGACAACCGCGGCCGGCTGACCTACCAGACCTATAGCGGATCGGGCACCGGCGCGTATAATCTGAACGCCGATATCGAGCATAGCGACAGCGGTGCCGGGGCGAGCGTCAACGGCTCCTATTACACCAATCGGGCCGAGCTGGGGTTCAGTCATTTCAGCACGTTCGCGCCCGATCTCGCGCGTTCCACGGCACAGCGATCCTCGCTGCGCTTCGGCACCGCCCTGGCGATGGCCGATGGCGCCTTTTCGATCGGCCGCCCGGTCCAGGACGGCTTCGCCATCGTGCGCGCGCACCCCTCGCTGCGCGGCGCCGACGTGCTGGTCGATGCCTATGGCAAATTCTCCACCGCGGAAACGGGCGCGCTCGGCACCGCACTCCAGTCCAGCCTCAGCAGCTATAGCGAACGTAATGTACAGGTGACCGCGCCCGATGCGCCGCTCGGCGCCAATCTCGGCGAGGGATCGTTCCGGCTATTGCCGCCCTATCGCGGCGGATACCGGCTGACGGTGGGTTCGGACTATATGGCCAGCGCGGTTGGGCGGCTGCTCGGCGCCGACGGCGCACCGATCGCGCTGGTGGCGGGCACCGCGACCGAGGAAGCGCATCCCGAACGCGAACCGATTGCCCTGTTCACCAACGCCGCGGGCCGGTTCGGCGCGACCGGGCTGGCGCCGGGGCGTTGGCGGATCACGCTGACCGATACCGACAAGACCAGCTTCGAGCTCGTCATCCCGAAAGGCGCCGACGCAACGATCGCGGCCGGCGATTTGCGGCCCGAGCCGCGTTGAGCCCGGCCCGCCCCTAGGCTTGGGCGAGCTGCACGATCGCGTCGATCTCCACCGCCACACCGAGCGGGAGGACCGGCACCCCGACCGCGCTGCGGGCATGACGGCCCGGCTCACCGAACAGCGCGAACAACAGGTCCGAGGCGCCGTTCGCTACCTTGGCCTGGTCCGTGAAACCGGGCGCGGAGTTGACGAACACGCCGAGTTTCAGGATCCGCTCGACCCGGTGAAGCCCGCCCAGTGCGGCCTTCATCTGCGCGACGATCATCAGGGCGCAACGCTGCGCCGCCTCCTGCCCGAACGCCAGATCGACATCCTCGCCGAGCCGGCCGGTCATCAGCGCGCCGTCCCTGAACGGCAGCTGCCCCGATACGTAGAGGATGCCGTTCGATTCGACCGCAGGGACATAGGACGCGACCGGCGCGGCCGGGGCGGGAAGGCTGAGGCCGAGCTCAGCCAGCTTGCGGTCGATTCGATCGGTCATAAACAACGCCCCTTCAGTCTGGAGTATCGCCTCCGCGGATGCAGGAAAGACGCCGCCGCGACAAGCCGGGAGCCTCGACGCGATCAGTCCGCAGGCAACCCGGCGGCGAATCGCGCCGCGATCCATGCCTCGGCCTCGCGCCAGTCGTCGATCCGCGCATGCGCGGCCGCCGCCTTGGGCACGTTCGGCGCCATCGCCGGCTCGGAGATCATGTGCAGCCGGTGGACCTGCGGCGCGTGCTTCGCGACCGAATCATGATGCACGCCCAGATCGTCGACGAACACGGTGACCGGATCGCCATGCTCCGCGACCAGCCGCGCCACCGGGCCGCCCTTGCCGCCCTGGTTGCATTCGACGCGGTGCGCGATGCCGAACTTCGCCAATTGCTCGATGCGCGGCTGGCGGCAGATATCGGTGAGGTTGGTCAGGATGACCACATCGGCGATCTCCGACAGCGCGGCCAGCGCCTCCCGGGCGTGCGGCACCAGGGTCTGGCGGTCCATCTCGGCGGGGAAGAACTGGTCGAGCATGCCCCACATCTCCTCGCGGCTAGGCGCGGGCGTGCCGTCGCGACGCTTCATGTTCGTCGCGAAATCGGCGCCATCGGGCGTGAACTCGATATCGTGCGTCTCGCCCAGCCATACGCCGAAATGGCGGACCATGTGGAGCAGCACTTCGTCGCAATCGCAGATCAGCAGGGGTTTCATTCGGACTCCAGGGCGCGGCGGGCGGCGACGATCGCTTCGGGCTTCACCTGGAGGCTCGCGGCGCAGGCGACAAGATCGGGCTCATAGGCTTCGAGAAAGACAAGCGTCGCGGCGAGCACCGCCGGGTCGGTCGCCCGGACGCGCAGCTCGGCCGGGTCGAGACCGGTCGTGTCGAGCAGCCGCTCCGCCCGGGCCGGCTCGCCTAGGGTCCAGACAAGCGCCTGCAGCGCAAGGGCGGCGGCATCGTGATTTGTCTCTGGCGCGCGCATTGCCTATCAGCGATCCGGAACAATGGGGAATGCGCGCACGTGGCAAAGAAGGTGCTCGTTGTCGAGGACAACGAACTCAACCTGAAGCTTTTCTGCGACCTGCTCCGCGCACATGAATATGTGACCGAGCCCGTGCGCGACGGCCGCGAGGCGGTCGAGCGCGCCCGCGATTTCATGCCCGATCTGATCGTGATGGACATCCAGCTGCCACATGTCAGCGGGTTCGAGCTGATCGGCCAGCTAAAGGCCGATGCGACGCTCAAGGCGATCCCGATCATGGCGGTGACCGCTTATGCCGGCCGCGAGGATGAGGAACGCATCCGCGCAGTGGGCGCCGACGCCTATGTGTCCAAGCCGATCTCGCTGGTCCGCTTCGTCGATGCGGTGGCGGCTTTGCTGTAGACACGGAAAAAGCCGCGAAGGCACCCCTCGCGGCTCTGGATCCCGGCCAGCGCCGGGATGACCGATCGGCGGCTTACGCCGCCGGCAAGATCACTTGATCTTGGTTTCCTTGAACTCGACATGCTTGCGCACGACGGGATCGTACTTCTTGAAGCTGAGCTTCTCGGTCTTGGTACGCGGGTTCTTCTTCGTGACGTAGAAGAAGCCGGTGTCTGCCGAGCTGAGCAGCTTGATCTTGACGGTGGTCGGCTTTGCCATGACCTGAAATCCTGTATGCTGAAAAAGCAAAAGCGGCGAACAAGCCGCCGCTCTCAAGCCCTGCCCGATGGCGGAGAGTCGTCGATATGTCAACCCTAAGACGGGACCCGACACCCTGTTCGGGGCGATCGGGACGCGTTTTCTCCCCGAACGGGACGAGGGCCATGGGATTCGGGCGCCGCGTCTTATCTAGCGTATCGATTGCATTGATCGGTACAAATACGGAAGCGAACGCGGAGCGTTTGCGCTATCGGACCGTTCTCGCAACGAAACCGAACCGAGGACAGACACCATGGCCGATCCCGCCGCTCCGCTGAAAACCCCCACCGACATCAAGAGCAACGCCGCCAAGACCGTCGCCGAGGCGCTGAACGGCATTCTCGCCGATTCGTTCGCGATCTATTTCAAGACCAAGAATTTCCACTGGCACGTGTCGGGGCCGCATTTCCACGATTACCATCTGATGCTCGACGCCCAGGCGGCGCAGATCTTCGCCACGACCGACGCCATTGCCGAGCGCGTGCGCAAGACCGGCAACACCACGCTGCGCTCGATCGGCGACATCTCGCGCCACCAGACGATCAAGGACAATGACGCGCCCTTCGTTTCGGCCGAGGACATGCTGGCCGAACTGCGCGAGGACAATCTCAAGCTGGTCGAGAGCCTGCGCGAGGCGAAGGAGATCGTCGACACCGCCAAGGACAATGCGACCAGCGGCATTCTCGACACCTGGACCGACGAGGCCGAGGAGCGCGCCTGGTTCCTGTTCGAGGCAAGCCGGAAGGGCTGATCGCGGAACAAGCCGGCCCGGCGGATCGTTTCGCTCTCATACTCAAGGAGAGTGACATGATTCGCTGGGCCATCATCTTCCTCGTCATCGGCGTCGTTCTCGCCCTGCTCGGCTTTGGCGGGCTGGGCGGCACCTTCATCGGCATCGCCAAGCTGCTGTTCTTCGTCGCGATCGCGGTGTTCGTCGTGCTGCTCGTGCTCGGTCTGCTCGCCGGCAAGGGCGTGAAGAACGCGATCGACTAGATCAGGCTCGCGGCGCCGGGCCCAGGGTCAGCACCCACAGGTCCGGCGGCGCGCCGAAACGGAGCGGCACCGCGCTGGTGCCAAGGCCGCCGGTCACCACGACCGTGCGGCCTTTTTCGTGGACGATGCCGCAACGATAGCGCGGTGCCGCAACATGCGTGACGGGCCCGTACAGCGGCAGCACGATCTGCCCGCAATGCGTGTGGCCGGCGAGCAGCAGGGCCATGTCGGCCGGTAGCTGAGGCGCGAGGTCGGGCGAGTGAGTCAGGATGATGCGGGCGCCGGCGAGAGGACGCATCGCCGCGCGCAGCGCCGGCAGGTCCTGATGCCGCGTATAGGCATCCCCGGCGCCGCCGATCGCGAGTGGCCCGCGTTGCACCGCCTGATTGTCCAGCACCGTCACGCCGGCCGCTTCAAGGGCGCGGCCGATCAGCGCGGGATCGGTCCAATGGTCGTGATTGCCGAGCGTTGCGATCACGCCCAGGCGCGCGCGCAGACCGGCCAGCGGCGACAACCCGTTCGCCATCGCCGCGGCGCGCGCCGGATCGTCACCCGAAGCGAAATCGCCGGCGATCAGCACGAGATCCGGCTTCAGCGCGTTCACCCGCCCGACGATGCGTGCCAGCCGAGCCGAGTCCATCGTCGCGCTGGCGATATGCACGTCGCTGAACAGAATCACGCGCACCGGCGGCGCGCCGGCCGGCCAGTCCGGCAGGGCGAGCGTCGCGCGGCGGACGACGGGGTCGGCCCGCGCGTTGAGGAGGCCCCAGCCGAACAGCAGGAGCGCAAGGACAAGGAGCGAGGCGAGGACGAGCAGGAGACGGCGCACCGCCCGAGCATAAACGAGCCGCCGCGCGGCGCCAGCGCGATGATGCTGGCGGAACCCCGACGCCCGCGCCATGTTCCGCACCTGATGCGTGCCTTTGCCGACCTTCTCGACCGGCTGATCTACACCCGGTCCCGCAATGCCAAGCTGAAGCTGATCGCCGATTATCTGGCGGCGGCGCCCGATCCCGATCGCGGCTGGGCGATGGCGGCGCTGACCGGCGATCTCGACCTCCCCGCGATCAAGCCGGCAATGATCCGCGCGCTGATCGAGGAGCGCGTCGACCCCGTGCTGTTCCGCATGAGCCGCGACTATGTCGGCGACAGCGCGGAGACCGTCGCTTTGCTCTGGCCCGCGCCCGAGACACCGCCGAAGGACGGGGAGCCGCTGACCGTCGCGCAGGTGGTCGACCGGCTGGGCGCGCTTTCCCGCTCCGACGCGCCGGCCGCGCTGGCGGGCATGCTCGACCGGCTCGATGCGGACGAGCGTTTCGCGCTGCTCAAGATGGCGACCGGGGCGCTGCGCATCGGCGTCTCGGCGCGCCTCGCCAAGACCGCGCTCGCCCAGGCCTTCGGGCTCGATGTCGAGGCCGTCGAGGAAGTGTGGCACGGCATCGCCCCGCCCTATACGTCGCTGTTCGCCTGGGCCGAGGGCCGCGGAACGCAGCCGACCGCCGCGGACGTGCCGGTGTTCCGCCCGTTCATGCTCGCCCATCCGCTCGATGATCTGCGCCTCAGCCTCGACGATTATGCGGCGGAGTGGAAATGGGACGGCATCCGCGTCCAGATCGTCCATGTCGCTGGCGAGACCCGGCTCTACAGCCGTGCGGGCGACGACATCACCGGCAGCTTCCCCGAGGTCGCGCGGGACTTCACCACGCCCGGCGTGCTCGACGGCGAGCTGATGGTGAAGGGGAGTTTCCAGGGCGGCGCGCTGGAGGAAGGCGGCGGCGCGGCGAGCTTCAACGCGCTGCAGCAGCGGCTCGGCCGCAAGATCGTCTCGGCGAAGATGCTGGCCGATTATCCCGCCTTTGTCCGGCTCTACGACATATTGTTCGACGGCGCCGAGGATCTGCGCGAGCTGCCCTGGTCGGCGCGGCGCCCTAGGCTGGAGACCTTCGCCACACAGCTCGACTCCGAGCGGTTCGATGTCAGCCAGGTGATCGACGCCGCCGATTTCACGGCGCTGGAAGGCATCCGCGCCGGCGCGCGCGACGCCTCGATCGAAGGCGTGATGCTGAAGCGCCGCGATTCGCCCTATGTCACCGGCCGGCGCGTCGGCCTGTGGTACAAATGGAAACGCGATCCGCTGACCGCCGATTGCGTGATGATGTACGCCCAGCGCGGCAATGGCCGGCGGTCCTCCTTCTATTCCGACTATACTTTCGGCTGCTGGACCGACGAGGGCGAGCTGCTGCCGGTGGGCAAGGCCTATTCGGGCATCACCGACGAGGAGCTGAAGATGCTCGACGGCTTTGTGCGCGGCCATACGCTCAACCGCTTCGGCCCGGTGCGCGAAGTGGAGAAGACGCTGGTGCTGGAGATCGCGTTCGATTCGATCCACGAATCCAAGCGCCACAAATCGGGCGTCGCGATGCGCTTCCCCCGGATCGCCCGAATCCGCAACGACAAGCCTGCGGCGGAAGCCGATACCGTCGCGGCGCTGCGGCGGCTGATCAGCTGATGCTACCCTGGAATGACCCCCTAGACTGAGACATGAAATAAGAGAGAGCTCTCTGGATGGAGGGCAAGAATGTCGAAGGACCATCGACGACGGCACGACCGGGGGTTCAAGCTGTGGGTTTTGGGTCGGATTGAGTCGGGCGAGCGGGTGTCAGCCTTGTCGCTCGAGTTGGGGATCAGGGATAATCTGCTGTACCGGT